>JANXLO010000464.1 GCA_025355115.1 Chthonomonadaceae bacterium | reverse complement strand
GCCGACGCCCTGCGCCCCGGGGACATTGTGATCGATGGCGGCAACTCCAGGTTCAGCGATTCCGTGCGACACTACGATGAGCTGAAGGCGAAGAATCTAAATTTCCTCGATGCCGGAACCTCTGGTGGAGTCTGGGGGCTGAAGGAAGGCTACTGCCTGATGGTGGGCGGGGACGCGGAGGTGTTTGCTGCAGTCGAGCCGCTATTGGCGGCTCTCGCCCCGGAAGGCGGACTGCTCCACACCGGCAAAGCAGGCTCCGGCCACTACGTGAAGATGGTGCACAACGGCATCGAGTACGCCCTCATGCAGTCCTACGCCGAGGGGTTCGAGATCCTGAAGGCCTCCCCCTACCCCGAGATCGATCTGCACTCCGTCTGCGAACTGTGGCGCCACGGCAGCGTCGTGCGCTCCTGGCTCCTCGATCTCGCCGCCGATGCGTTCAAGGAGGATCCCAACCTGGACCAGATCACCGGCTATGTCGAGGACTCCGGCGAAGGCAGATGGACAGTCATCGAGAGCATCGAGCACTCGGTCCCCACCCCGGTCATCGCGCTCTCGCTCTACCTGCGGTTCCGCTCTCGTCAGGTCGACAGCTTCTCGATGAAGGTACTGGCGGCGTTGCGCAATGAATTCGGCGGCCATGCCGTTCACAAAAAGACGCTCGAAGGCCCGCATGTTCCTGGCCTCGAATCCGCTGGAGCCGAGAAAACTCATGCCAAGACCGACATCTGAAGTGCTCTTAGCAGAGACCAAGTACATTCGTCGCCCGCGCGTGAGCAGCAGCTTCGCATCGGCCGCGCTGCTGGCAACCCTGCTGCTCGCGGGCGATCTGGCCATCCGCTCTGTCCACGCGCAGCATGACCCCGCCCCGCCCAAGGTAATTATCGCGCAGGAGTTCCGGCTTGTCGATAAGGCTGGGGCCACTCGCGCCACGCTCCAGACTCAGCCGGAGGGGAGCCCTGGCATCGTTCTCTACGACAAGAGCGGGAAAGTGCGAGTCACCCTGCAAGTTCGTCCCGACGGCAGTTCGCTCCTTGCGTTCCATGACGCTATGAGCAAGCCCCGCGTCGAGCTTGAGCACTCCAGCGATGGGACAGGCGGCCTGACATTCACCAACAGTAAGGGCAACGGCGGCGCGGCGCTGGTCATCGGAGCCGACGGCAATCCCGCCGCGATCTTCAAGGACAAGGACGGGAAAGTCAGCTGGACCGCGCCGGAGCCGGACATCCCTCTCGTCCTCGAGCCTGACAAGCCCGAAAAGAAGCCGTAATGGTCGATCATCTCAAAAGCATCTACAACTCCTGCGATCCGAAGAAGCCCGCTGCAGAGGCTTGCTACCTCGACTGCGCCCTCGCGCGCGACAGCAGCGCGCTGACACGAGAGTTCCAACGCCGCCTCGAGCTGCAGGAGGACGGCTACCTTACATTCCTGTTCTCCGGGCACATTGGATGCGGCAAATCTTCTGAATTGGCAGCACTGAAACGCACACTGACAGCTCCTACCTCCGATCAGGCCCGCTTCTTCCCCATTCTGCTTGATGTCAGCGACTACCTCGACGACTATGATGTGCATCTCACTGACATACTCCTCGCCATCGTCACGGAATTGGCGGCCGAGTTGCGGAAAGAGCTCGGGATCGAGATCAAGGACGGCTATTTCAGCAAGCGATTCCAGGAGTTCAAAGAGCTTGGGCTCAGCGACGTCGTTTTGGAAAGCGGGGAGGTCTCGGGCGGGCCGGTGAAGGCGAAAATTCAGTTGCTGAAGCGTGATCCGGAAGCCCGAAAAAAGGTCAGAGATGCTTTGCAGCCCCACATGACAACCATGCTCGAAGCCATAAATCTGCTCTTCGCAAAGGCGAGACTCGCGGTCAAAACGGCCAGGCACGAGCAGGGCATCAAGCCATTTACAGACATCGTGCTTATCGTGGACAATCTCGAAAAGATACGCAAGTTCGAGGGGCTGCAGGATCAACTGGCTTCGCAAAGGGAGCTGTTTCTCGAACGTTATACTCAGATGACAGGGCTTGATATTCATGTGATCTACACGGTGCCCCTCCAACTTGTGAGGTCCGTCCATGCGCCCCAGCTCGCTCAGCGCTACAACGAGCCCTTCGTCCTGCCGATGGTGAAAATCATGGAGCGGGGCACACGTGTTCCTTATCCCATCGGGCATGAATTCCTGGCTAATATCCTGCGGATGCGTCTTGGTACAGTGCCGCTGACAGACGCTTTTACGCCCGAGGCCGTCAATGCGCTGATAGAGTTCAGCGGCGGTCACATGCGCAATCTGATGATGTTCGTTCAGGGGGCATGCGCCTATGCGAGCGGTCTGCCAATGTCTATCGCATCGGTTTATAAGGCGGTTGAGCAAACTTATCGCACATTCAGCACAGCAATTCCGGATGCTCACTGGGACAAATTGGCGCAACTGGAGCTCACCCTCAACCAAAAGATTCCCAACGGTGACCCCGACTATTTGATGATGCTGGAGAATTTGAGCGTCCTGGAATATCTCAACGGCGACAGCGTGAAAACTCGATCCGGATTCGCGACCCCCTGGTATGCCGTAAACCCCATCGTCAGAGAACTGGAGCAGTTTACCTCAGCGGTGGATGCTTTGAGACAGCAGGCAGAAGAGATGAATTTTTAGGAAGAGCAGTGTGATGAACTCCCTTGCCTTGCAGCTTTCCTTCTCTGCCACTGTTCCCACGCAAGAGGGAGAGATAGAGGCTCTCGCGCGCAGTCTGCAGCTCGCGCAGGGCTTCTCCGTGATCTTGGTGCGCTGCAATCTTCCTGCTTAACGCCGCCATATCGCGTCGACTCTGGAGAGGATGTTGCCGACGCTCCGCATTCAGGAGATTCGCCTTGCTCCAAGAGTGACCCATCTGCTCGATGAGCTTCATCGCCTGAGGGAAGAGCCGATGCCGGACGCTCTGTTCGTCTATGACATGGAGTTGTCTCTCCCTGTAGCCGCCAATGCGGCCTTCGAGCCCATCATCGCAAATCTCAACGCCTCCCGGGATCTGTTCCGGGAAGTCATCGATTGCCCGCTGGTGCTATTGCTGCCCGAATATGCTTTCAATGCGATGCTGAGAGGCGCACCGGACTTCTTCTCCGTTCGATCCGGGCTCTATAGCTTCGCGTCCACTCCGCAGGAGACGAGAAGCTTCGCGGAGCGGCTGACCGCCGGAAACGAGTATGCCACGTCCCATCTCAGCGGGACGGAGAAATGGGAAATGCTGGGTGAAATCGAAAATCTTCTCGCCGACTATCGAGCGCTGCCTTTTCAGAATCGCGATAGAGTCACCGAGCTTCGGCTCCGCAACCGTCAGGCGGAGATGTATGAACAGCTAGGCTTTGTCTCGAAGGCACTGCACATCTATCAGGAGAGCCTGAAGTCCGTGCGAGAGGAGGGCAACCGGGCAGGCGAGAGCGACATACTTCTGGAGCTAGGGATACTCTGCAACAGCGAGAAGAACTGGACGGAAGCCGAACAGTACCTGCGTCATAGCCTGGCAATCCGACGGGAGCTTGGCAACCGGCTTGGCGAGGGATAGGTGCTAAACAGCCTTGGACTGCTCTATCAGGGGCGCGGGATGCCGGCGGAGGCGGAGGGCTTTTTCGTCCAGA
>JANXLO010000450.1 GCA_025355115.1 Chthonomonadaceae bacterium | reverse complement strand
CTTTCTGCACTGCGTTGAGGAGCCATATCATGCGTCGAATCGCCATCTCACTTCTGGCGGGCTGCGCCCTGCTTACGACTCTCCCCCCGCAACTCGCTCATGCTGCGGGTGAAGTCGCCGTTTTGCCTACGGTGACGACTCCCGGTAAACCAATAACCATCAAATGGTATTTCACCGGCGAAAAAGTGCTTATCTCCGGCGGTCGCTTCGGAAAAGGCACAGTCGTGACGGGCAAGAACTCCGTCACCGACACACCACAGGCCACGACCCGCTACACATTCGATGTCTGGTATAGAGTGCCGGTGGCCGCTGCATCTCCCGCCCCTAATGTGCTTAGCGGCGTCGCCAAAGGGCCTGGCTCAAAGGCAATTCAAATACCTTCGGTCACCCTGCCAGCACCAGGATCAATGTTTCCGGCAAAAGCGCCTGCTCAGGGCACTCCTACAGGCGTTATGCCAGTCGCTACGGTGCCGACTCCTCAGCCGAAGGAGGGTGGGTCGAAGGCGATTCATATTCAGGAAGTTATCCTCCCCTCTCCTGGTTCAGTAGTTCCTGTGAAGTCACCGTCGCCTACTGCGTCCGCCGCTGTCCCGTCGCCCGCATCGCATGGTAACACGCCACCTGCCGTCGTCCCAACTGCTCCCCCAGCCGTTCAAGCGCCGGGAACTGCCCTTCCTGCCGGGTCGCCCGCTGTTCCGAACGGGGGAGTGCAAGCTCCGCCTACGGCTCCTGCTTTCACGCTCCAGCACGTTCAGTACACAACTTACGCGGAGGTGTGGAGCGGAATATATCCGGCGATGAACTCCTACCGCGATTCCCATGGGTGGCAGGTCAATTTTCTTAGCGGGTGGAAGAGGGACAACGTCCCCACCGCAGCCGAAGGCAGCGATGGACTGGTCTATTTCCAGCAGGAGGACGACAGTGTCGAGCGTCTCGCTGTCGCCATCATGCCATCCAAAGAGATGACTCTCGACGACCTGATGAAAAAGGTCAACACTGATGTGGACAATCACTACCTGAAGGCAACGCTAACGGAGCCAGTGGACATCACTCTGCATTCCGTGCCTGCCAAGATGACGACATTTACCGGTCTCGATATGTCTCACCCAGGCACTCAGACGTCCTCCGTGGTAGTGCTCTTCGTGCGCAATGGAAAAGCCTATGTCATCAGCGCTCGATCCAACGCGACGCATTTCAACGGCAGACGCCCAATCCTCGAAAAAATGGCATTGAGCTTCGCCTTCAGCAAATAAGCTCCAATCAGAAACTGCCCCGCCTCCTGAAAGCACCAGTCATGGTCTTCTCAGGAGGCGGGGCAGCTTTGCGTCGGATTTGTTGAAACAAGTCATGACATCAAGTGCTGTTACGACACTGCGGCTGTTCGAGCAGAAGTGCGCTCGTTTAAGGCGCGAATCATTTCACTTGCTTGCGCCTGTGTAAGCGCATCGAGGCCAGCTACGTTGAACCTCTCCTTGACGACAGCATCGGCATCTTTGTCGCCACGTCGGCATAGACTTCGTATCGCGTCGGCTTGCGCCTCGGAACGCAGTGCGTTGGGGTGGACTTTCGGATCTGGAGTGACCGGCGCTGGACGAGATGCAGCAGGACGAGGTGCAGCACTACTATTCGCGATGCGGAGCGAAGTGGCTTCACGATCAGGCCGTGCGGGACGCATGGGAACCGTGTAGCCTCTCTCCGGCGCGCCATCGGTCGCATCCTCTTCGCCTAGCTCCTCGAATGCCGTGACGCCGACATTGACGGCATCGCGGAGGGCACGCGCTTTCGCTCGTGTTTCCGCCATTCTTATTAGACACGTCTGCATGGCTGGCGCGACGTTGTTCGGAGCAGCATCGCCGATGCCAGTGAAGGAGCGCTCGATCCCCTCTTTTTCAAGGATGACGGTGGCGATGCTTATCGCGACACGATTATTATTTTCGTTAGGAACCTGCACCAGCTCGGTCCGGATCGACTTGAGGCCGTTCTGATGCGCCAGGTCCAGCAGTCCGGCGTATAGTACGAAGGCCCGACCCTGCCGCTCGATTAAGAACTCTTTCTTCATACGAAATCTCCCTGGCGCGTCTGAAAGGAGCGCGCCGTGAACGGTCCCTGCGTTTCTTACCAAGGCGGGACCAATAAGTGAATTCGCGAGGTCGCCTGCTGCTTCTGCATTACCCTCATTGTACCATTATAGTAGACTAATGTCAATGCTACAATGTACCAAATGAGATTATTTTCGCTTTTTTTGCCTGTCGGGGAGTTGTAA
>JANXLO010000413.1 GCA_025355115.1 Chthonomonadaceae bacterium | reverse complement strand
ACCTTCCACGCCACATCGATAGTTTTGCCCGTCCCAATGCCGACAGAAGCATTCAGTTGCTTGCCGTCCGCTCCGGTCACTGTGATTCCCGGCAGCGGAGCGTCGACTCCATCGGGCAGGCTCAACCTCAGCAGGCATGTCTCTCCCGGGGCGACCGGAAAACTGTAGGCCCAGAACTGTCCCACATCGGCGCGGCGCACCCCCTCAGCAGTTTGCGACCCCTCATTCTTGACCAGAAACGGCTGCTCCGCCGCTGTCCCCGGCGTGAAGACCGTCGCATATGGAACCCTCGGCGGCGCAGCCCGCACTCCCGCCACTCCGCCAAAAACCACTAGCGTCCCAGCCGCCCACCCCAATCCTAGCAAGCTCTTCACCGTCGCCCTCCCACGCAAAAAGAAGTGCCGCAGCATCGACGGCACACGCTTTCATTATACCCTTCGCCGCCGCGGAGCCATTTGTCCCCGGTTACTCTGCAATCATCCCATTCGAGAGTATACTTTCAATAGCGAACGAGAGGTGAGCAGGTTTCTTCAGGAGGAAAAAAATGGATTATCGAGACATTCTCGTCATGGAGCCCGGAAAACGCAGCGGCAAGCCGTGCATTCGCGGCCTCAGAATCACTGTATATGACGTGCTATCTTACCTCGCTGCAGGCATGACATCGGAGCAGATTCTGGCTGATGTCCCGAATCTAACCCCGGACGATATTCGTGCCTGTCTGAGCTATGCAGCCGATCGTGAACGCCAGACGCAAGATAGCGGCATGAAGCTTCTGCTCGACCAAAATTTGTCGCCTCAACTGGCAGCCAGACTGGCATCCATCTTCGAAGGCATCTCGCACCTTGCCTCCAATAGATGGGATAGCGAGGACGGGTAAATAAATTGAGGGAGTATTTTCGTGATCTCGTGCGTGAAGACCAGAAGCGACAAGCAGAGGAGAGGCTGGAAACCCTGCTGCTTTGCGGCATGGAGTCGCCTTCAAGCGAATGGACGAACGATGATGTCGACCACATCAAGAGCGCGGTCCGGAAGCGGTTAGCAACAAAGACAAAAAGTACATGAAGCAGGAATTTATCTTCAAGCGCGAATCTAAATAAATTAAGCGGTGAGGACGATTTTCATGGTGGAGCCTGGGTCGGTTAGGAGCTGGTCGAAGGCGGCTTGGCCCTGATCTAGAGGGAGGGAGCGGGTCCATCGAGAGAGATCTACGTCGCCGCTCTCTATGAGGGTTTTTGAGCGGGCGAAATCGGCGTCTGTGTAGACGAAGGAGCCCTGGAGCCGAAGCTCGTGGCGGACGATTGTGGTGAAGTCGACGGTGCTATTGACTTCGTGCAAACCGAGAAGAAGGATTTCGCCGCCGCGTCGGGCAGCTTGTATGCAGGCTGCCCTGGTGACTGTGTCGCCGTATGCCTCGATGACTATATCCGCCCCTTTTCCGCCGAAGCTGTCGCGGATCGCAGTAACCGGGTCGGTCTCCCTGGCGTCGATGAGTATCTTCGCGCCCAGCTCTTTTGCCACATTCAGCCGTGCAGGGTTGACATCTACCATTGCGATGTCGCGGTAGCCCAGCAGACGCGCAACCGAGAGCAGCAGGCAACCCTGCGTGCCAGCCCCGAATATCGCGAGCGTTCCGAAATTGTGTTGGCGTATCAGCGAGAAGAGGTGAACGCCATTGGCCAACGGCTCGATCATTACTGCACGCTCGTCGGATAGGCTATCCGGCACCGGGAAAAGGTTTGCGGCAGGTGCTTTTGCCCACTCCGCGAAAGTGCCGTCGATGCTGTCCATCCCGATCAGCCGCCAATGGGTGCAGACATTGATGCGCCCCGCTCGGCAGGCCTCGCACTTCCCGCACGGGATGAACGGATTGAGAACAACCCGCTGCCCTTCGTGAAAAGGCCACTCCCCGCCGCCGGTAGGAGCGGAGATCGGCATTCGCTCGACCGTCGCGACCGTCTCATGCCCCAGCACAAGCCCGGGCTGTCTGCGCGGACTCAGGCCCAAAAATCCCACCATGTCAGAACCGCAGATGCCCGTTCCTTGCACCCGCAGCAGCGCCTCATCCGGAGCAGGAGAGGGCATCGCCCTATCCTGAATCGACACTCGTCGAACGTCACTATAGACAAGTGCCTTCATGTTTTGGGCCTCTTCGGGTTCGTCGCCTGTCGTCAGAAGCCGAGTCGAGGGCTTTTGATCGGGGAGTGAGTCACCAGCGGTCGTCGGATCAGCTCGCCGTCCCGATGGTCGAGGATGAGGTCCGTGCAGACTTCGTAATCTTCCAGCAGTTCCGTGGCGAAGGTGTCGCACTCCTCATCTTCGGGGAAATGCTTGGCGATCTCGTCGGCGATGGTCTGCGGATCACGGGTCTCGTCAACCCGCGTCATCGTCTCAGCAGCCTCATCGACCTGGAATCGAGTCTCCCAGGGCAGGTTACAGGCTTGCGACAAGAATCCGGCGATATCGGGCACCATTGGCTGTCGCTCCGTCCAGCGCACATCGAGCGCGAACGTGATCAGCCCGGCGCGCGCCTGCGCGAGATCGATAAACTCGTCCTCAGATTCAAGCACCATGACATCGGTGGAATGCGCCATTACCAGCAAGGACAGTGCCTCCTCGTCCTCGGTGTTGTCGCCATGCTGGTAGGGACGAATGTTCTCCGCGTCCACTTCCCACCACTGCGCGAACAGCCGGGCGAGCGGCTCGGAGTTCGGGCCGAGCCATAGCAGACGGTTGGGAGCGTAACCTTTGTTGTCCAGGACGGCGGCGGCAAGAGCGACGATGTAGGCGACGTCCTCCTCGCTCGGCTGGAAAAAGATGAATCGTTCTCCCGGCACATTCTCGTCCGGGTTAGTCTCCAGCAGCATTCCCCGCGTCTGCACATAGTGCCAATCCCGCAGATCCATCTCCTCGATGCCCTCAAAGTCCTGGACGCGGGCCATCAGGTCTCCCACCTCTTCCCGAACGGCCTCCATGCCGGGGAACTGCGCGGCCGCGTCGGGCGGGGCGATCTGATAGACTTCGTTCGACTCGTCCACCTGCCGCAGAAGCGCATAGCACTCCCCCATCTCCAGAATCAGCCAGATTGGCAACCCGCCATAGGTATCGTTCAGGGCGTGAAAAGCGTTGATGGCGTCCTGATATGCGCCTAGATCCATCAGGCATTGAGCATGGTCGACGTCGATCGCCTGACTCAGCTCATTTGTCTCCCCGTTCAGCAACTCCTTCGCTCGCGCCAGGAAGGGGCGGGCCACGAACGACTGCTGAAGCTGGAAGAAACGGTTGCCGACCTGGAAATAGAGCAGCGGATCCTCGCGGCTTTCGCGCAGCTGCTTGAAAAGCTGCAGCTCTTCGCTCTGTGTGGGATCGTTGCCGGTCGCGGTCGCCATCGTTGTCAACAGCTCGATCGTCGTGTCCAGAACAAGGTCGGAGGAGACGTCGGTCTGGAACGCGAACACGAGCTGCTGCAAGGCGCTCGCCGGGTCGCCCTGTTGAACGGCGATGGCCTTCGCGCGCTCCACTATCTGCTTCACTTCGTCGGAGACCGGGGGGCCGGTCTGAACCGGATTGCCATCCGGACCAAGTATTCGCATAATCTTAAATCTCCGTTGCGTAAATTATCTGACTGATCGCCACCAGAGCGGCGGTCTCTGTGCGCAGTATGCGCGGCCCAAGGCTAACGAGCACTGCGCCCGCAGTTCGGGCCATGTCCACTTCCGCAGGGCTCCACCCACCCTCCGGCCCAACAAGCATAAGCAGTCGCTCAGGAGCTGCTTCGAATTGGGAAAGCGCAGTCCGAAGGGAGGCGGCTGGGCGTTGCGTGTGCAGGAGTAGTATAGGGCCTTCTAAGTAGGAGCCTAGCAATTCGCCCAGAGTGAGCGGTGCCGCGACATCCGCGATGCGGCTGCGCCCCGACTGCTCCGCCGCGCCTTTCACTATCTGACGCCAGCGCACCAGGCGCTCGGCGACTTTTGCCGACGGAACATCCGCCACTGAGCGCTCTGCCTTGATGGGCACGAACGCGCTTGCGCCAGCCTCCGTGCCGTGCTGCATCACCTGCTCGAGCTTGTCTCCCTTGCCCAGAGCCTGGCCCACCGTCACGAAAATTCGCGGCTCGGCCGGCATCGTGACCTGCTCGTCTATCCGCGCGGACGACTCTCTCTTCTCAACGGATACGAGAACCGCTCTAAAAGCGTTTCCCAGCCCATCAAGCAGCAGCACCAGATCGCCGGGTCGCGCTCGAAGCACCCGGGTGAGATGCAGGTGATCGCTATCGCGGATGGAAGCGGTGTCGCCGACGAACTGCTCCGGAGGGAGAAAAAGCCGGATCATCGAAGCAGAGTCAGTTCGCCCATTGGCCGTCCGAGCCGATGGGAGGAACCTGCCTCATCATCCGGCGCAGCGTCTCGGGGTCCTGCGGAGCTTCAGGGTTGTAGCGGGAGACCAGACAGACCCAGATGTCCTCCCGCTTTGTCTCCAGGAGCGAGAGCCCTACCGCCGCGAGCGCGTCACGGACGTTGTCGTGATGCTCTTCCACTATGCCGGAGGCGATGAAGATGCCACCTGGCTTCAGGCGGGGCGCAATCGAGTCGGCCAGCTCAATGATGGTGTTCGCAACGATGTTCGCGACTATGAGATCACAGCCATGCGCAGCTTTGTCGAACGGCTCCAGCTCCATGATCTCGACGACGTCCTCCAGCTCATTGCGTGCAATGTTCTCCTTCGCGATCTTGCGCGGCAGGAGATCGCTGTCCGTGGCCCAGACTTTCGTCGCTCCGAGCCGAGCCGCAGCGAGCGACAGAATGCCGCTTCCCGTCCCGATGTCCGCGACGACCATTCCTGGCGTCATCCTCTCCTCCAGAGCCTCCATGCAGAGTCTGGTAGTCGGGTGACCGCCCGTTCCGAACGCCATTCCAGGGTCGAGCTCAAGAATGAGATCGTCGCCAGTCGGCAGAAAGTACTCCCAGCTCGGCTTGACGATCAGGCGCTTTCCGATCCGCAACGGCTTGAAGTACTGCTTCCAGGCGTTCGCCCAGTCCTCTTCCTCCGCATATCGCAGCGTCATGCCGTCGAGCAGAGGCGGAAGCCCGAACTCCTCCAGCCGCTCCAGGTGCTCGCGCAGGCCGGTGACGCGCAGCATCAGCTCGTCCGTCACGGGCAGGCTGCCCTGGATGGTCACCGGGTTCGTGCCGCTGAGCATCACTCCCCCGCACCCCGCCTCGATGAAGGCGTAGCTCACCGCGTCCGTCGCGTCCGAATCACAAACAACAGTCATTTCCGCCCAGCGCATCGCGTCTCCTGAAAGCACAGATTTTTGGGCGTCAGCCGTGCCCGAACAGCTTGCCGAAGAGTCCCTTGTGCTCGTGCTCTTCGCCGAGGGTAGCGGCGAACTGCTTGAGGAGCTCGCGCTGCTCCGAAGTCAGCTTGCGCGGAACGTCCACCTGGAGCAGAACGTGCAGGTCGCCCTTGCCGCGCCCGTGCACTTCGGGAACTCCCTGCCCGCGCAGCGTGAACTGATGGCCGCTCTGCGTGCCCTCCGGGACTTTCAGCTCCTCGGTGCCGTCGATAAGCGGCACGTTGATCGTCGCGCCGAGCGCCGCCTGCGGGAAGCTGATGGGAACCTGGCAGTAGAGGTCGGTGCCGTCGCGCTTGAAGACATCGTGCTCCTCGACATCGAAGACGAGGTAGACGTCCCCCGCCGGACCGCCGCGCTCGCCTGCATCCCCTTCGCCGCGCAGGGGCATCCGCATATCCGTGTCGACGCCCGCCGGGATTTTGATGCTGCGCTCGCGCATTTTCCGCACTCGGCCCATGCCCGTGCAGGTGGGACAGGGGGAGGCGATCATTTTTCCGGTTCCCCGGCAACGTGAGCAGGTCTGCGCCTGAGTGAAGGTGCCGATGAACATGTTCTTCTGCGTGAACGTCTGCCCGCTGCCCTGGCACTGCGGGCAAGTTTCGGCCTTAGTGCCGGTCTTGGCGCCGCTGCCTTCACAGTCGTTGCAGGACTCCCAGCGCTGAAATCGGACGGTCTTCTCCACGCCGAGGACAGCCTCCTCCAGAGTCATCGTCACATCGTGCCGCAGATCGTCGCCGCGCACCGGCATGGGCACGCCGCTCCGACGAGTGCGGTTTCCGCCGCCAAAAATGCCGTCGAAAAGGTCCGCAAGCGGATCGGTGCCCGGCTGAAAGCCCCCGTAGCTCTCCTCAGCCGTGCCGTACTGATTGTAGCGAGCGCGCTTCTGCGCATCGCTGAGCACATCGTACGCCGTCTGGACTTCCCTGAACTTCTCGTCAGAGCCCGTCCCCTTGACGTCGGGATGATACGTCCCGGCCAGCTTGAAATAGGCTTTTTTAATCGCGTCGGGAGTGGCTTCTCTATCCACCCCCAGCACCTGATAGTAGTCCCGTTGTTCTGTCGCCATCCTTATCCTCGCCTCTGCTTATTTTAAAGGGGTTTCGTTCGCAATCAGTCCCCGTTGCCGGGCGATCTCCTCGGAGGTCAGTCCCGTCGCCAGCCCAATCTGCACCTGCCGCCGCTGACCGGTGCGCTGCTCCAGCGCGGAGACATGGACGATGCCGTTCGCATCGATGTCGAACGTCACCTCTATCTGCGCGATGCCGCCCAGGTCGGAAGGGATATCAGTGAGCTTGAAGTCAGCCAGAAAATGATTGTCGGCGGCCTGGAGATGCTCGCCTTGAAAGACCCGAATATTGACCGTCGTCTGCCCATCGCGGGAGGTCGTGAACACCTGCTTGCCCTGCGTGGGAATGGGAGTGTTTCGCTCGATGATGCGCGAAACCGCGCCGCCGTGCGTCTCGATTCCGAGCGAGAGCGGCGTGACGTCGAGCAGCAGCAGCCCCTCGATCTCCCGGTTGAGCACCGCGCCCTGAAGGGCCGCGCCTACGGCCACCGCTTCATCCGGGTTCAATCCCCGATAGGGTTCTTTACCGAACATCCGGCGGACAAGTTCCTGTACGGCGGGCATTCGGGTCGCTCCGCCGACGAGCAGAACGCGGTCGAGGTCGGAAGGATCCAACCTCGCATCCGCCAGTGCCTGCCGCGTGGGGGCGATCAGTTTCTCCAGCAGGTCAGCGCAGAGATGCTCCATCTGCGCGCGGGAAAGGTCTATGTCCAGATGCAGGGGGCCGTTCTGCCCAACGGAGAGAAAAGGCAGATTGACGTTGGTCGTCAGCAGATTGCTGAGCTCGATTTTCGCCTTCTCTGCGCTCTCTTTGAGCCTCTGCATCGCGAGAGGATCGCGTCGCAGATTCTGCGTGTGCATCGCCTCGAACTGCGCCGCCATCCACTCCATGAGCCGCGCATCCCAGTCGTCCCCGCCTAGCAGCGAGTCGCCGCAGGTGGCGCGAACCTCGAATACCCCCTCGCCGATGTCGAGTATGGTGACGTCGAAGGTGCCGCCGCCAAGATCCCAAAGTAGAACGGTCTGCGCTGTGTCCCGCTCGACGCCGTAGGCCAGGACGGCGGCGGTGGGCTCGTTGATTATCCGGACGACCTCGAGCCCCGCGATCGCGCCCGCGTCCTTGGTGGCCTGCCGCTGCGCGTCCGTAAAGTAAGCCGGGACAGTGATGACGGCCTTCTCGACGCGCTCACCCAGGTAGGCTTCGGCATCCGCGCGGAGCTTGCACAGAATCATCGCGGAGATGTCCTGCGGGGTAAAGACCCGCCCGTCCATCTGCACACGATAGTCCGTTCCCATGCGCCGCTTGATGCTGCTGACGGTGCGCTCCGGAGCGGCGAGCGCTTGTCGCCGCGCAGGCTGCCCGACGAGCGTCTCGCCGCTTCTGGAGAACCCGACGACGGAGGGGCAGAGCCGACTTCCCTCAGCCAGAGAGATGACGGTCGGCTCCTGCCCCTCCATTACCGCAACCACCGAATTGGTCGTTCCCAGGTCTATCCCGACGATCTTCGGCATTTCGCTCCTGTCTTATGTCTGAACGGAATCGCGTCCGAAGCCCGCGTCATTCCGACTGAGATTCCCTAATCTTCGTCCTCATCGTTGCCGTTGTTGATCTCGTCCTCATCGTCATCCAGAGAGTTCAGCAGGCCGGACGAGTCGAGAGTGAAGCCGTCCACAGGACGCACTTCCCCTTCATTGTCCACGCCGCCAAGCAGGTCGTCCTCTTCGGATTCGGGATCCGCGGAGCGGAATGCCGCAAGCTGCTGCGCCGCGAAATCCTGCTCGCTGTCGAGGGCGATCATTGGCCCCGCAGCGATGATGTCTTCCATGCTGGGCTCGTTGGGCTTGAGCGCGGATTCGTAAGCCGCGACAGAGGCATCCTCGACAACGCGCGAGATGATGGCGCCCGCGGCGATCTCTTCGAGCGCGACGGTGAGGGGGTTGGCGGAGCGGCTGTCAGTCAGTCGTTTCGCGCCGTCCTTGATCTGGCGAGCGCGCTTCGCGGCCAGAATCACCAGTGCATATTTGCTGGGCATCGCATCGAGTTTATCAGGGGAGGGGTAGATAGCCATGGGCTGCAAACTCCTTCTATAACGGCAAAGGCAACGGAGCGAACGCGCGCATTTTGGAGGCGCGCCTGCCACGACCCTAAATCTACACTTGCGAAGTTTTGACCCGCTTATGATACCACATAAACGCCCTGTCATTCCAGAAAAGCCGAATGGCGAAATGATCGGCTTCTCAACCAGGGTTTTGCCCATCCTGCTTTCGCACTTCCGACGCTTGGGCTTCGCCCTCGCAGTCGTTTCGGGTATATTCAACTCATCGTGACGACTCTCTCGGAATGAAAGCAGAGGTTTCCATGACAGGTTCAGGCATCGTGCGTGCGTCTGGCAACAGCGGCTCGTCCTCTTTGAGAGCGGGGTTAGTGCTATTGATTCTGCTAGCGTCCGTCGCGGGGTGCGTCAGGCGGCCCGCGGCGGGAGTGGAGCAGCAGACGGAAGACTACAGCGCGGCACGCAAGCATTTCCAAACCCATCTGGTGAAGCACGGGCCGTCACCACAGGCTGGCGAGGCGTTGCGGCCCCCGGCAGGAGCGCAGCAGGTGGAGTACTCCCCCTCTCTGCATCTTCTGGCATGGCTCACTCCCGCGCCGTCAAATGCAGGCGCTTCCGGCATGAAAAGTCCTGCAGTGCTGTTTTTGCACGGCGGCTTCGCGATCGGCGGAGACGACTGGGAGATGACTCGGCCCTATCGGGAAGCAGGCTACACCGTAATGATGCCCGCACTGCGCGGGGAGAACGGGCTTCCCGGCGAATACTCGATGTTCTACGATGAGGTGTCCGATGTCCTGGCGGCGTCGGACTACCTGGCGAACGTTCCTTATGTCGATGCGAAGCGTATCTATGTGGCGGGGCATAGTGTAGGCGGAACGCTCACGCTCCTCGCGGCGATGGCCTCCACGCGATTTAAAGCGGCGACCTCCTTCTCCGGCGCGCCGGACGCGAAGGCTTTTTCTCAGGGCCCGACAGACAGAGTGGCATTCGACACGTCCAACCCCAAGGAGTTCGAGATGCGCTCGCCCGTATCCTATGCCGGAAGCTTCAAATGTCCCGTGCGGATCTACTGCGGCACCGAGGAGGCGATTTTTGTCGAGGCGAGCCAGCTCACAAGCGACCTGGCGAAAAAGCAGGGCCTGGATGTAGAAGCGGTGCTCGTGCCTGGGGATCACTTCAGCGCTGTCCCGGAAGAGATTAAGCGGAGCATCCGGTTTTTTCAGCTTCACTAGACTCTGGCGAGAGCTAAGGGCGCCCGCAACAAAATAAAGAGCACACCTGATGTATTTCTCTCCCCCGTCCGCTCCTCTCTATCCTGTCAGTCAATGACAAAGCGATATACGTGCGCAGCGCGACCTGTTAAAGGCTGCTCACAGGGAGAAGTAACTATGAAAACTAATTCGCGTGTGATCGGGCTGCTGGGCATGCTTTGTGCAGTCTTCCTTCTGATTTCAAGCACTGTGACGGCAAGCGGAGGAGGCGGAAGCACC
>JANXLO010000500.1 GCA_025355115.1 Chthonomonadaceae bacterium | reverse complement strand
CGTGACTGTCTGTCCATCCGGGCCTTCCAGGGCGTAGTCCTGCACGGCCTCTCGCGATTCCCGCTTCCGGATCTCCGCCCGCTTTGCCTTCAGACTGAAAATCTCCTTCTCTATCTCATTCAGTTCCTCGCTCATATCGTGCCTCTTTATTCTGATTACGCAGGCTTGTTGGCCCCGCGTTGACCACTACCCCGTTCCCTTGCCGAACCAGAAAAAGTGACGTACAAACTCTGAGATCGACCTGCTATACCGATCCGATGCCATGTTCCACTGCAAATCCATTCATCTATGCAGAAGGCGAACTATAGCGCGGTCATCTCGTCAGAGTACCCGAAAGTCGCTGTTTGCTGCCGCAACCTGTCTCTTCAAAAACCGGACGGGGAAGGAAATTTCTTCCCCAGTGCCGAATAGAGAATGTTGGTCGGAGGCATCAGCCCTAATTTATATAACATCAGCATCGACTGAACGAGGTCGTCCTGTCGGAAAGGCGTGCGAAGCATGCAGGAGTTGACGGCAATGGCTGCGCCGATGGGCTCGGAGATGCCCGTAAGCAGTCCCTCATTCGATCCCTCACTGCCGAAGGGATTTGTGACTGATCCTCTGGCGCGCTGGGCACATAACGCGCCTTCCAAAAGCGCGCTGATCGCCAGCGGCATAGACCTCTCCTACTCCGCGATGGAGAGCATGACGAACCGGATCGCACATGCTCTGGCGGCCCGGCATATCGGGCGCGGGAGCAGGGTCGCCTTCGTGCTTGATCGCGGCCCGCAGGCCATTCTTCTCATCATTGGGATCCTCAAAAGCGGCGCGGCCTACGTCCCTCTCGACGCTGCCTCACCCATTGTTCGCATCAAAGAGTGCCTCGAGGACGCGCAGCCGCGGCTGGTCGTGCTGGAAAATGTGCGCCTTCTTAGCGACGAGGATACTCACCCATCGGCCGTGTCCCTTGAAACACTACTGGAGGAGGCGGAGAAGGCATCCGACAGCCCTCTCCCGTTCGATGCTGGCCGTTCCGGATCCGACCTAGCCTACATCATCTTTACGTCAGGGACGACGGGACGGCCTAAAGGGGTGCCGATCACCCACGAGAGCCTGTCGAATTTCGTGGCGGGGGATCAGGAAGCCTGCATCCGTGTCGAGCCGCAGGATCGGGTGTTCCAGGGATTTTCTCCTGCGTCCGACGGGCATCACGAGGAGATATGGCCTACTCTGCTCGCGGGCGCGACACTGGTCGTCGCGACGGGCAAGGAGATCTATTCCGGCACAGAGTTGGGCGCGTTTCTCAATGCCAACCGTGTCACCGTCGTCTCGTGCGCGCCCACCATGCTCTCCATGGTGACGGATGAGATTCCCACGCTGCGCCGGGTCCTCTTCGGAGCAGAAAGCCTTCCCGCGGCCCTGGTCGAACGCTGGTGGCGTCCGGGGCGCGAAATCCTCAACACTTATGGCCCAACCGAAGCGACCGTCGGCACGACGTTCTCCTATTGTCGGCCCGGCCAGCCCGTGACCATCGGCAAGCCCTTGCCCAACTACTTCTGCTACGTGCTGGGCGAGGCACTCGAGGAGGTTCCCGAGGGTGCGGAGGGCGAGCTCTGCATCGCGGGGATTGGCGTCGCGAGCGGCTACTTCGGGCGGGACAATCTCAGCGCACTGAAGTTCGTCCCTAACCCCTATGCGGATCCGGCACTCTTCAATCCAACACTCTACCGAACTGGGGACCGGGCGCGGATTGATAGCGCGGGCGACCTTCTTTGGCTCGGGCGCATCGACAGTCAGGTGAAGATTAGAGGGCACCGCATCGAGTTGTCCGAAATCGAGAGCCGCCTTGCCGACTGCCCCGCCGTGCAGTCCGGCGTCGTTGTTGCCCGTGAGTCCGAAGAGGAGGAGACTTATCTTGCCGCGCTGATCGTCGTGCGGGAAGGCGAGGACTTCGATCTCGGAGCCGTTCTTGATTCTCTGCGCGATGCCCTGCCCAGCGATATGGTGCCCCAGGCGCTGGAGCAGGTCGA
>JANXLO010000336.1 GCA_025355115.1 Chthonomonadaceae bacterium | reverse complement strand
CCATTGCCAGAAGCGAAATTACCATGATGCCCTTTCACCGCCTCACTCACCACAGCACGCGCATGTTCATTCCATCCGAGCAAAGACAGATAGTCCTTCAGCCACTCCGCAGAACGCGCCTCATGTCGAAACTTTGTCGTCTTCTCCGGCAGTTCAAGGCCCTTTTCTCGAAGTTGCTCAGCGCAATCCGCATCTTTATTTTCAAATTCAGGGTCTGCCTTGCCGACATCGTGCATCGCCGCAAGATACATGACCCACCTATCCGGCAGAGCCTCGACCGGCCCAAACCGACGCAGCAACCCTCCGCACACCGCCGCCACATCCAGCAGATGGCACCACAGCGGATGATAAGGCTTCGATTTCGCCCACAAATCCACCGAACTTACCATTCCGTCTCCTCCTGACATTCGCATATTTCCTCATGAACATGCATTGCGATAATTGCAATCCGCCCGACACGCACATCGTTATCTGAAAACGCCGCCAGAATATCCTCAAATTTCTCCATGAGAAGCGAGGCCGCGCAGAGATGTTGTCGCGCTCTAGCTCGGTTCCCCTGATCGTAACAGCGTTCTCCTGTTGTAACCAATCCGTCGATTTCCTGAGCAAGATCGTATGCAGTTCCCATGTCGCGCTTCTCCTGAACTACAGTATAACACGGGGAGACCTAATTGTCAATAAGAAAGGGCATTAACGTTAGATTCAAGATTACTTTTTTTTGTTGCCTTTAAGATGGTATAATGTTTATGCTCACTCTGTGAGGTGTACCGAAAGGCCATTAGATGAAACACGCCTAATGAGCAATTCCCCGTGTAAACGGGGGCGTGGTGGCGAACTGGCAGAAATACTGCCAGTTCGCCTTTTTGTGTAATTGTAGGATACGACACTCAGGCGGACAACTGTGAGTCCCTTGCGCCGGATATGCCGGGAACTCCAGTAGGAGGGCATGCCCACTCCGCGCAAGGCCGCCTGCTGGATTCCTACCACAATCCGCCTGGTCCTGGAAAACCCGGTCCACAAGGGCAGGCCCGTGTTCGGACGGCAGGAAAGCCGTTCCGATGAGACGCGGATCGCCAAAGGAAAGGGCGTGCGCTTCATCCGCAATACCGACCCTTTCACATGGGTATCGCTCCAGGCGCCCGCCCTCGTGTCGGAGGAACTGTGGGAGCAGTGCCAGCACACTCTGCAGGATGGCCGGGCGCGCAGGGCGGGGAATCCGGCGAGGATGCACCTGCTCTCGGGACTGCTGCGGTGTCCGACATGCCAGCGCACGCTTTCGGGCTACTGGAAGCATTACAGCTTGAAGGACGGATCGGAAGCCACGGAGCACTATTGCCAGTGCCGGATCTCGCGGCCGTCACAGAGCTCGGCCAGATCCGTATGTGGCCGCCGCCTGTACGTCGCACATATAACGGAACAGCTGGTACAGGAAGCCATCCAGGCCGTAGCGGCCCGGCCGGAACTAGTCCGGCAGGCGATTAGGGCTTCCCAGGAGAACACGGCGGCACAGGATAGCACGGATGAAGTGTCGGAGCTTGACCGCTCCATAAGGGAGATCAAGGCGAAGGAAAACGCAACCATAAAGGCCCAGATCGAAGGCATCATGGCCGGCACGAGTCCGGGCCTCTACAACGCCGTACTGCGCGAACTGGCAGAACAGAAGGAGAAGTTCCAAGTACGACGGGCCAAACTCAGGCGCCCCGCCCAGAAACGGGTCGATCCCGTCTCGACGGCCGCCACCCTGCAACAGGCGGCGGCAGACGTGCACGAAGCCCTGACCGCAGAGGAACTGACGATTGCTGAGAAGCGGGCAGTCATATCCAGCATAGTAGACTGCATTCCAATCCGGTGAGACAGAGACACGAATTGGGGGATAGAGGTTCGGCTACGCCCTGAAGCGTGCGGTCATTTTTCTCCGACAGGCGAATCCGCGTTAAATGTTGTGTACATCTCGATCCGGTAGCCATCAGGGTCTGCGAAGAATAGCTGCATCGCGCCGTCCGGACGGGGACCAGGGCCCTTGAACTCCGTGACGCCTCTGGACTGGAGCTCCGCTTTCGCTGCATAGGTGTCATCGACGAGCAGGGCGAAGTGGTGATGTGTGCGCGGCGATATTTCGAGATTGGCGTCGAAGATGAGATGAAGCTCCTGGCTGCCGAACGCGAACCAGGCTCCGGGGAAGTCGAAGTCGGGACGGGGCAGTTGGGGCAGGCCGATCACCACTCCATAAAAATGGACGGATGCCGCCAGATCGCGCACATGGAGCGCGACATGATTGAGTTCGTGTACGCGAATAGCCACCTTATGCCTCCTCGATACAGAGTTCCGCGGACAGACTGCCGCTGACGATATCTTCGACTCCATCCGTTCAAATGCCTGCCTATCCTGTGGACATAGCAGCTATGCTGGCAGACGGCGACAGGAATTCCGGCCCTCAATTCCGAACTAAGGCACGATAGGAATCGAGCGGAAGGAAGAGAACAACGCGATGAGTCGTCTCAATATAGCGATAGTAGGGTGCGGGGACATCAGCGGGGCGCATCTGAGGGCCTATCGTCATCATGGCGACCGAGTGCGGGTGGCTGCGTGCTGCGACAGGTCGCGGGAGAAGGCAGAAACAGCAGCGACTCAGGCAGGCAACGATGCGCCAAAGGTCATAGTCGACTACGTAGAAGCCCTCGCGGACCCGGAGATAGAGGCCGTCGACCTCTGCCTCCCGCATCATCTTCATGCCGAAGCCGCCATCGCCGCCGCTCGAGCCGGGAAGCATATCCTATGCGAGAAGCCGCTCGGCCGTAGCCCCGAAGAGTGCGACCTGATGATCGAGGCGGCGCGTGAAGCTGGCGTTGTACTGATGCACGGGGAGCCGATGCGGACAGCGGGCAATGTGCGGCAGGCGGCGAATGTTGTGCGGGAAGGAGGGATCGGAACGCTCGTCGGGCTACAGGCCGCGTTCGCTTACTGGCAGCGGGCAGAGCTGAACCGAGAGTGGCGAGGGCGCTCCGCAGAGGCGGGCGGCGGACACCTTATGGACGGCGGCATACACATCATCGACGTCCTCAGGCAGATAGGCGGCGACGTCGCGGCAGTCCATGCGATGACCAACGAGATTCGCCCGGAGCTAGGGGAAGGATGCGAGGACATCGCAGTGCTCAACCTGCGCTATGTCGGCGGGCATCTAGGTCAGCTTTTCGCCAGCCATGCAGCGCGAGGGCGCGGGGCCGCGCCTCTGATGACCATCTTCGGCACGGAGGGCTGCCTCACCCTGGACGCGCACGGCGAAAGACGCGGCCTGCTGCTCTTCCGTCCCGGCCAGCCTGAGGAGGTTCTCTGCACGGAGTACAGCTGGCACACAGGCTACGAGCGCCTTATCGGTCACTTCCTCGACGTAGTGCAGGACGGCGCGCCGCTCCACGCCACCCCACAGGACGGTCGCGAAAACGTCCGCCTGGTCCTTGCTGCCTACCAATCCGCCAGAACCGGACGTGAAGTCGAACTATAGCACTGTGGAGGGAATATCAGTTCGGTCGGCTAGTGTGCCTGCGGCTGGCCGAGGCGCGCGAGCTGGGACTGCGCTACGTATGCGACATCGGGATCTGAGCTTTTGGCCAGCTCCTGAAGAGGCTTCCCGGCATCCGCCACGCCCATGTCGCCCAACGCGACTGCTGCCCAACGCTGTCCCACGGGATGCGCGCTGTCCGCCGCCAATTTCGTGAGGGCATCGAGTGCGGGCGTTCCTTGCTGGGACACGGCTTGCGCCGCGTAGAAGGCATCGGTGCGACCAGTACGCATCACGGCGATCAGAGCGTCCGTCGCCTCCGGGCCAATCTGAACCAGGGCGTCCCGAGCGACATCACGGACATCGCCGTCTTTGTCGCTGAGAGCGGGAATCAGACTCACAACCGCCTGGCTGTTGTGCGAAAAGCCCAGGGCGGTGACCGCCGCCATCCGAAGCTCCGGGTCGTTGCGCTCGTTCTTGAAGGTGGCAATCAGGGCGGCATTCGCTTCGGGAGCGGCGATGCGCGCCAGGGCGTTGGCGGCTCCTGTGCGGATGTTCTCGCTGCTGCTCGCGAGAGCGGCGATAAGCGCATTCAATGGCTGAGGCTGTGAAGGGCCGTTGAGCGCGGGGCGACCAGCGTGCGCCAGAGCAGCCACCGATGCCGAGCGCATCTTCAGGTCGGGGTCGTCGAACGAGGCGATGAGCGTGGCGATGGCGTCCGGCGAAGCAAGTTTGCCCAGGCCGGCAGCCGCTTGAAGTCGAGCCTCATGATCCGCGTTCTTATCCTTGACAGCCTGAATCAAAGCAGCCTCGCCAGACTTGTCCGCGATCAGGGCGATGGAGCCGATGGCGACCCGCTGTACGGTCGGAGTGTCTGTCTTCAGCGTGTCGATGAGCGGCTGCACCGCCCGTGCGTCCCCTATTTTGCCCAGGGCCTCGGCCGCGCCGCTGCGAGCACCCTCGTCGTTCTTAAACTTCGTGGCATCCTTGGGATCCTTCTCAGTCATGACGGTCAGAAGCTTGGGAACGGCAATGTCTGCCACCCCCTCCTTCACGAATCGAGCGCTGCCCAGCACATCCCCGCCGGGGCCGCGTGTCCCGCCATCCGCTCTCATCTTATCCACCAGTGCCTCGACAAACGCCTTTTTGGGGCCGATGCCGTCCGGCTCTGTAAGCACACGCGCAACGCCCTTGCGCACATACGCGTCGCCATCCCCCACGCCATCGACGAGAGAGGAGAGGTTGCCGGAGTAGCTGTAGTCCACCTTCTTCAGGGCGGTCACGCCTGCCTCACGCACCTTCTTCTCGGTGTCCTTCAGCAGGCCGAAGCACTGCTTGACGGCCTGCGCGCGGTAGTCGGGCGCATCCTTCTCCGTGCCCTTCACGACCGTGGGATCGTTCGCCAGGGAGAGCAGGGCGTCCGCCGCATGGACGCGCGTCTCAGGCGTCTCACCCGTGATCGAATCCGAAAACTGCTCGGACTTGACGAGCTCGAGCGCGGCTCTGCTGCGGGCGGCGCTGTCGCTGCTGCCCATCGTCTCCACCAGCGTTCGCACCGAGCGGGTGTGATTGAGCGCGATGCCGACCACGATCAGCACGACGACCGCGAAAATCAGATAGTTGAGGTATCTCTTCAAGGACGGACTCCACTGGCGAAAAAAGAGTGAATTGGCACAGGGACAGACGACGACAGGATCGCGAAAACGGTGCAGGCGAGGCGGCAACTGTCGGCGACAGTCACCAGGAGAAGTATAACACGCTGTCTCCCGCCCTGTCAATGCCCCTTGTCGGAGCGTCGCTACATGCCGACAAGGAGTGAGACCAGTGTCTAGAGTTGCCGCAAAGAAAGAATTATTTGTTTTCTACCATCTCCCTTTCATGATAAGAGACGCCACAGGGCTTTAATTTCCCAAAAAAAAGGATTGTTGGCTCGACAGAATGAAGTCTCCAATGTCGCTTTGAGCCGTAAAATTGAGATAGGACGAACAAAATAAGACCCAGCATTGCCCAATTATATTGCAAGGGAGGCTTCAACCGATGCGTTCAGATCCCGACTGCCTTCTTACGCCCGCTCTGCGGAAACTGCTTCAATCCTGCCTCGATGCGGCAGACGCGGATGAAAATGCGCTGGCCACAAAGCTTTGCCTGTCGAAGAGCACGATCAACAAGCAGTTCCATGCCATCTACACCCTTCTCGGCGTTCATTCAAAGTCGGCCGCAATCGTGCTGGCCCTGCAGAAGGAGTGGATCACCCTGCCGCCGCTGACTGACAACGGCAAATGATGCAATGCTACTCGGTCGAAGTCGCGATAAAGCGCACTATTGGCAAAAATGTATGTTTTTACATGATGCATTGTCCGCTTGAATAGTGTAGACTGTGCAAGCAGTCCACTGTACAATAGCGATCTGCATCAAGCATGCATGCGATGACAGCGAGTCACCGCATGCTTGACATCGAATGCCAAAGCAGAAAGACAAATGGCTGAGGACTGCCAATGCCTTTCGAGCATCACATGGAGGAACCAATGAACCTGCATCGACATCTCGCATTTCTCGCTCTGCTCTGCTGCCTCGCCCTCCGCCCCGCGCAAGCGTAGAACCCGACCCACTTCACCATCACGCTCGACAGCGACACCATGGCCGGTGTCATGCACTACGCCAACGGAGACGTGCCCATAAGCGCGTATGACGTGGGGCCGTCGGCGCATGCCCAGTTCTTTCTCATGCCCGGCTACACATCCGTCCCCGCTCTATCCGCGCATTTGGAGGTCACTGTTCATTACCGAGTCAGGCACACTATCCAGCAGCTCGATGAGACGCCAGCCGCCACATTCACCGGGCTGGTGACGAACCACAGCTATGCCTCCGCGATGCCAGGCGGATTTCAGGAGACCGTCACTGCGTCCTCGCATCCTGAAGGGGACACCGGTGCTTTCGTGACAGCCGCCAACAGCATGCAGAACTTCTACAACCCGTCCTACGTCGACAAGATCAAAAGCACCCTCAGAACGATCAGCTTGAAATCGACCGACGCAGCAGGCAATCCGCTCACCAATGCGTACGGTCACCACTATTCAGAGGGCACGATCGACCTGAAGGCCATTCTGGACATCAAGGGGCAGTCCGGCTTTCCGCAGGCAGGCGCTGGGATCAGCCTCGGCTTCCCGAAATCCGTCATGGTCGTGCGCCCGGAAAACAGCGGCCCGCCCGCAGCCGACGATGGCACCACGATCCCCGGATACAATGAGCTGGACGCCTATACCGCAGACGGCAGTCAAGGCATGGGAAACAGCCGTTTCAGCAATGGAGTGTATTTGTCCAATGATGTCGGCTCAAATGTCATAATAGAAGGGTATGATTTCGGAGATGAACTCTACACTAGCCTGCTCCTTGGAGAGCCGTGGCCCGGGCTGCTCGATCTCGACAACAGATTTGATTCTCGTTGCCGCCGCGATTGGAGCTGGAACTCAAGCACTGGTCGCTCCGATTCCGGATCGAATATGGGAGGATATTTGTGGAATTCCGCGGCTGTCCCTCCATTTTATGACACTCGGCCACACGTCTATTGGCCGTGGACATTGGGCAACGGGTACGCTAGCTACATCCCGCTAGATTCGTTGGACGAAATGCAGTCCAGTCAAATGCCGCAGCCCGTTGCAACGACGATCACGCATCAAATCACCGACACAGATCAAACGGGCAACCATCATGAGTGGGATTACGACAAGACGGCGACATTCGGCATAACGTTTCACAATCGTATCGAGGAGCCGACCAATCTGAAGACAGCCCGCACACCAACCAAGGACAACCCATGGCATAAATACTACACCCCGACGGGATCAATAGTTGAATCGGGGTATGTTCCAGGGGCGTCGGATGGCCGAGGCACCAATCCCTGGAACCCCGGCAATGCGACGGAGTACCTGGAGTTCAATTTCGGAGCTTCCTTCAATTGCGCATATAGCTTCTGGAGCGCGGGAGTGAATGGGGGAGTCAATCATGGGGCTGGATATACGACGAATGTCCCTCCGCAAGACATCAAGCCCGGTGAAACCGGCATGGTCTACTTCCGAATCGACAAATTTCGCACGACTTTCGACTACAAGCACTACACGCAGGGGGGACGCCACATCGTTGGCTTCAATCCGGATGGGTCGGAAATCCCGCACAGTGGATATGAGGATCGGGGAATCGGCGGAGTGACCTTCGCAGTGTGGGTGCAGCAAAATGGATCCGATTGGCCGGAGTCGACCGACTTCGAGATTATCCCTGGAGGACAATGATGCCTAGAAACCTATCAGTCATGATTTTCCTGGCCG
>JANXLO010000490.1 GCA_025355115.1 Chthonomonadaceae bacterium | reverse complement strand
ACCGCGCTATCGACACCGCCGCTCATTGCGGCGACAACCATGCCCTTGCTCATTACAAAACACCTCGATACGATCCAACTGTTGCAAATTGTGAGTGCCAGAAGTCCCCATATTATGCCATATTCACAGTCTGGCTGCAATACAGGCGGGCAGTCTAAATTAAGAATGGCCCCGCTCGTTGAGGAGCGGGGCCATTCTCATCGGCGGGCGTCCGATTTACACTGATAAGCAGTTACTGAACGAATACGCTTTCGGCCAGACCCTGGTTGACTTTGATGCCGCTGTAGCCGGTTACGCCCGCTTTTTTGCCTTCGTTGTTATAGGCCTCGATCCTGGCGGGGAACCAGAAACCAGGAGATACCTCCATAGGTTTTTTGTACAGGAAAGTGGCGTTTAGCTTCCCTTGTTGCGAGTATTCGTCGCGCTTGACCGTGATGTGTGTTTTCGGGTCGATCCAAACCATTCGGTGAGACGTATCGAGCGATTTGTCCTGGTAGCTGATTCTGAAAACAGCGCAAAGCACACCATCCACCACCTGTGTTCGCTTAAACTCTGCTTCTGTATAAGCGAGGTAGCCGGGAGAGATCATCCCTACGTCAAGCAGTGTCTTACGCTTCCCTGGCTCCTTGCCGAGCGAAATTTTCGTCTTGATATGCGCGGCGGGAATAGTTGCGTACTGCGTCGTACCGTTCACGATCAGCGTGGCATTGGAGGCTCCAAGCAGTCCGTCCACTCGCAGCTTATTGACCTCTTTATAGCGGACAGTGATGTCGCCCTTAATCTTATAGATCAGCGGGAAATCCTTGTTGATTTTCACGCCTTCGTGTTCAGAGAACTCAATCACTTTCATCGAGGCAGTGAAATCGTCTAGTTTGCTCACGGCATAGTCGCTGATATTGTGGCTCGGCTCGCCCTGTGCGGTGGCGATGTTGCCCGCAGCGAGCCCAAGAAGCCCGGCCAGTATAACAATCAGCTTAAGCGAGAACAACCTGACGTCAGGCCGTTTATTTGGCAGCATATCTAGAGAATCTCCTTTCGAGGCAGGGGAGGCAATGCATGTTGTTCCTCCGCTGATATGGACGAATCAAAGCATGGATTTGTTACAACCAGGCGATGACAAGGAGTTGCGCTCCCCCGTGGCGTATCTAACTTCCAGCCAAGTTACGAGACGGCATTCCGGACATGCCGAGCAGAGGAAGCCTAAGCCGATGTCCCCGCCGTCCTTTTTGGAAGCGACTTTCTCACACGCCCAGGGCATCGGAATGACGACCGAGCGCAGACTATGGGAAGCGGGCGCACGGGATTGGGCTTCCTATCTCAGCGTGCCGGACACGACATGGCCCCTCACGTCCGCGCAGCGCTCACTCCTGACGCCGGTCATCGTCGAGTCCCAACAGCGCCTGGAGGCGGAAGACTTTGAATGGTTTGCCAAGCTGCTGCCCCCCTCCGAGCACTGGCGAGCAGTGCCCTCCTTCGGCCATCGGCTAGCCTTTGTGGACATCGAGACGAACGGCGGGATGGGGCCAGACGATCTGACGGTCGTTGGTGTGTTCGATGGGAGGACAATGCGGCAGTACGTCAAGGGCATCAATCTGGAGCAGCTGCCGGAGGCTCTTGAAGAGGCTGCAATGCTGGTCACCTTTTTTGGATCGGGCTTCGATTTGCCCTTTCTGCGGCGCTCGTTTCCGCATATGCCGATGCCGCAGATGCATGTCGATCTCTGCTTTCTGCTGAAGAAACTTGGACTGCGCGGCGGGTTGAAGAGCATCGAGCAGCAGATGGGCATAAGCCGCTCGAACGCTACAACGGGCCTCTCGGGATGGGATGCAGTGCGACTGTGGAACGAATACAGGTCGGGTCGCGAGCGCTCTTTAGAGGTTTTGCTGGAGTATAATGCTGAGGACGTGCGGAACATGAGCGACCTGCTGGCGGAGGGCTACCGGCGCATGTCAAGGCGTGTGCTAACGGACAGCAGATAGAGTTTTAGACTTTGTCAGGCCCCGAAAAAATTATAGGTGCGCACGTTCAACGCGACACTCATGAGTGCCCAGATACTTCCCATCACGCAGTCGCCCAGAATAAGGCCCAGAAAAAATGGCAGGAATCGGCGATACAGCGACAGGCCGCCGTAGCGCAGCGTGATACCCTTTAGAGCCCAGGCAATAAATAGCGGCACCCACACAATGTTTATGGCCCACGAAGAGGAGATCGCGTATCCGATCGGGTGAAACGGAAATCCGAAGAAGCGCAGACGCATCACGAAAAGGCCAAGCGTGGTTATAAGGCCGACGAGCATCGCTATAGACGCATGGCTGTTCGGTTTGGGGTCCAGTGAACCGCTGAACCAGCTGTTGGTTCGAGTAAATGCCTCCATGGCGTGATTCGTCCCGGAGGTGAATTTCGCCGCGGCCCCGAGAGAGTAGGCTTGGTGCTCGAAGGCCCAGAAGGCGGAGAGCGCGCCTAGTACCGTGGCCAGCATGATCGCCGCGAACATCCTGCGAGAGTTTAGACCGCGCGATTTCGCCATCTGAAGGCCTTCGAGACCTACGGGCATTGTGTCGCTTCGGTGCGCTCGAGTGAGTGCATAGCCGAACGTGAAAAAAGCCATATCCGCGGGCCTAAGACTGGAAGAGCCGACGAGTCTGGGCAGCATGGCGTCAGGCCCCATGAAATGGAAGTCGTGGATAGGAGATCCCAGTTCCGCTCGAATGCGAGTGATCACGGCGATGGTTGGCAGATAGAGTGCGAAGAAACCCCCCGCCGCCCACCATGCCGCCCCGGCTGCGCGACAGAATAGGATCAGTGCGAACGTCCCGCCTGCCATTCCAAATAGAGCTGCACGGTCGCTCAGCGCCTCTTCGGTCGGTTTTCGCTCTGATCCAGAGGAGAAAGCTCTGCGCCAAATCGCATGATACGTTTTGCGTCCCGACCAGAGATAGAAGCAGAAAAGACCCATGATGCTTCCAAAGCCCTGCTCTTTTATGAAGGGGAAGTCAGGCGTGGTGTCCCAAGACATAGCGTTTGAGACAATGCCCTGCATCTTCCAGAAGAGAAAGAAAAACCAGCAGGTGAAGAGAAGATCAAGCGGCAACAGAAACCCCAGCCCGATGGCCAGCGGATAGAAGGTGACGGGGAGCCAGTCGATGGCACTCCAGGGCTTCGTAGAGATCAGTGGCTTCAGGTCGGTGATGCCTATAGGGAGTGCGGGAAGCGAGGGATAGAGAAATGCGATGCCGTTCCACAGGCTAAGCAGAGCTGCGACGGAAAAGCCCGCCCATAGGAGTGGATTTCTGAACAGAGTCGATCCCACACCTCCCTCCGTCATCTCGACGGGCAGCCAGATAATCGGAAACGTTAGGCGCTCGTTGTCTGCCCACTGTCTGCGAACTAAAACGTTGATGCAGTTGGCGACGAACAGAAGCAGCGTTATGAATCCCGTCCAGGCAAGAATCGGCACAAGCCACGAGCGAAGCACCGTTAAGCGATAGAAGGAGTCATTGCCCAAATAGTGCCCCCGCACCACCTCTGGATCGGTGACGGTGAGCCATTTGGGAAACGCGCCAAGGAATGTGTCCCAATGCAGAGTTTTTCCGAACCACGCGCCGTGCGGCATCATCTGGCTGAGCAGCCCTACACCGTCAAGACCTGCTAAGCCAGTAGAGATGGCGAGCATTGTATAGAGCGTCAGAAGCTCCCCCTGCGAAAAAGCAGTGGGCGGCGCATACCTCTTCAGCAGCGCATTGCAGCCCACCAGTACAAACAGCACGAACACTACATTGGCGAAAAGGGATATGGTGGAAGGGTAGGGGCCAAACATCACCCTTTCAAGCCGCACGATCCAGAAGGCGTTCAACGGTATAAGCAATGCTCCGAGGGCGACTGCTCTTCCCGTCACTCCTTGCAGCCGGCTGGTGGCAGGCGGCGGTGAGAC
>JANXLO010000295.1 GCA_025355115.1 Chthonomonadaceae bacterium | reverse complement strand
CGATGCAGACGGTGCGGTCTATCTCCGTGTACGCGAAGCTCTCCGACTTTCCGTCGTCCCATCCGTAGCGCCCGAAGACCCCCGTCGCGCCGTCATCGCCGAGCGGCTGCTCGAAATTGAATCCAAACCCGTATTTCACATTTCCGAGTCGCCTGGTCAGCGTGATATCGGGCGTCGCCGCAGTCTGCTGCCCGAGCGCAATCGACTGCCGGTAGTCGCCCATGTGCGCGAAGTTGCGATAGCCGAGCAGCCGCACCACCATTGGGCCTCTCTTGCGAAGCAGGCGGGGGTGCAGCTCCAGCTCGATCTGGTCTCCCCGATTGTGGATCAAGTCGGTGGCGAGCTCTGGGCCATTGGCCTCGGTGGGCATCTGAAAAGCGCCGAGCCGCAGCGCCCAGCTCGGGTTTATCCACTCGACCGCGAGCCCCTGCGTGTAGCCCCGAGTGTCCGCCGCATAGTCGTAAGCTCCGTTGTTGATGAGCGCCCAGTTCATGAACTGCGTCCGTGTACTATTGGCGTAGGAGCTGACATCGAAGATGTCGTTTGCGCCCATTTTGCCGAAGCTGAGGACAACCCGGTGCATGGGGCGTTTTGTCCCTGCGATCTGGTTTTCGCCCGGCTGTACCTCCTCCTCGCCTCTGCCTGCGGCGAGGGTGGCTCGAAGCAGGTAGCGGCCGAGATAGGGCTCCATGCCGAGCGTCGGGTTCCGGATCACGTCCCCGTTGGTGAACCCGGCAAGCCCCAGTGCTTCGCTCAACCCGTTGCCCCGCGCCATCTCCGGGTTCACGAAGAATTCCAATCCCTTTGTCACGCGGACGCCAAGGTAGAGCGTATAGGTGTCCGATTTCTCGTTCTCATTGCGTGACCGCAGGCTGTTCAGCCCTGCATAGAGGCTGCGAAATTTGAACAGCTGCTGATCGATAAGAGTCGCCTGAAGACCCAGCTCGTAGGGGAGCAACGACCGGGGAGGCAGATTGGGATCGCTCGGCGAGACGGGATTCTCCGGATTGCCAGCCGAGGGAGTCGGAGCCTTTTGAGCCGAGGCAGAGACAGGGATGCCCAACTGCCAGATCAGCAGCAGGCAGAGAAGTACACTATTCGTCATGGCCGTCTTTCCATTTCTATTGGTAGCTTCAGCGTGAATGTCCACGGAATGCATGCTCTGCCCGACGATGAACCGCGGGGCTAAGGGACTTTCCTCGCCAGAAAGTGAGGGCATGGGAGGCGCTGACGTGACAGCGCCTCGCCCGTCGGGGAGGATGGCCTACGTTTTAAGGTAGCATATCGAGGCTCGCCTTGAACGGCCGGCAAGCGTAGCCATGCTCATTTCGGACAGCTCTACTTCGTGGCGTGATGCCCGAAGAGACCCAATAGATCGACCAGTCGGTAGACCGACAGCGCCAGAATCAGAAGGAGATAGATGCGAAGCGTCACGAGTGAGGCCTTCACGCTTCTGCTCATGTGTAGTAGCCCCTTCCCCTCCACGCTGCATTTCTCCTCCGGCACATCGTCCAGAGGATGAACTGCATACAGAACTGAGTTATTGTTCGACTTGACGGATGTCGCCATGATCGTTTTCTCCTTTTGCACGGAATAGTTTTTTCAGGCAGTGGTCGGGAACAGGTTGGGCAACAACTGCTGCACGGCAAGTACGAGCGAGAGAGCGAACAGGATCACGATGATGATCCAGTTCACCACATTGTTCCAGGGCTTGTTGACGAACTCTTCGCCCAGCAGCTCCTTGTCGTTGAGGAGCAGCTGCAGAAAGATGATCGCCGATGGCAGTATGAGGCCCGCCAGCACCTGAACCCCGATGATGATGAGCTGCAATGGCGCGCGTGGGATCAGCACGATCGCCGCCGCGAGAGCCGTGCAGCCTATATAAGTGACATAGAAGCCCTTCGCCTCGCGGAACGGCATCTGCAGGCTGTGAGGCCAGCCTTTGACTTCAGAAAAAGCCCAGGCGCTGGCGAGCGAGATGGCCGTGGTTCCGAGGACGGCAGCATTGATCATAAAGAGCAGCACCCCGTTTCGCACCCAGTGACCGACGATGGGGCCGATTTGCACAGCCATCTGCGCCGGGTCGGTATAGTTCAGATGGTGAGTGTAGAGCACATTGCCAACGCAGATCATCGCCCCGCCCACCAGTATGGTGAAGCATGCGCCGATGAAGGTATCGAACCGCGCCATCTTCAGGTCGGAGAATCGCAGCTTTTTGTCCGCGACCGCGCTCTGCTGAAAGAACAGCTGCCAGGGCGCGATCGTTGTACCCACTATCGCGGTGATGAGCAGAATCAGATCGGGCGTCCAGCCCTTCGGCGGCGCGTTCGGAATCAGCGTATTGTGCAGCACCGCCGCCGCGCCCGGCTGAGATGCGGCTGCCATCACCAACCAGAACAGATCGAGCAGGCACAGGAAGATCGTGATGCGCTCCCACCGACGGTAGCTGCCGGTCAGCACCAGGGCCATCAGCCCAACAGCGGAGACAGGCACGGCCAGCCGGGGATCGATTCCCATTTTGGTGGTTGCCAGGGAGATCGCTGCGAACTCCGTGACGAGCGTCAGGAAATTGACCACCAGCAGATCGAACAGCGAGAACCGCCCCCACCACTTCCCGAAGCGCGTGAAGATCATCGCGGCGTGACCTTGCCCGGTCGCGATGCCCAGCCGAGCCACCATCTCCTGGATGAAGTAACAGACGGGCAGCAGAAACAGCATGAGCCAGAGCAGATGCAGGCCGTACTGAGCCCCTGCCTGAGTGTATGTGGAGACGGCACCCGCGTCGTTGTCCGCCTCCATGACGATCAGCCCCGGCCCGAT
>JANXLO010000284.1 GCA_025355115.1 Chthonomonadaceae bacterium | reverse complement strand
CGATGCAGCGCATAAGAGCCTCTCCCGCCAGAAACGACTCGCGCTCCTTGGCCGCCGAGACCCCGGGATTGCTCGCGCTGTAAGGCAGCGACAAACCCATCGCTTCTATCGCGGAGCTCATGGTGTTGGCAGTGTACATTCCGCCGCATGCGCCCGCGCCGGGGCAGGCGTTGCACTCGACGTCGTAGACCCGCGCCGCGTCCGCTGTCCCGCCCTGATACTGCCCAACTGCCTCGAAAATGGAGGCGATGTCGACGGAGGCACCGCTGTCGTCTGTGCCGGGCAGAATACTCCCGCCATAGACGAAGACGCCGGGAATGTTCAGCCGAGCCATCGCCATGACGCAGCCGGGCATGTTCTTGTCGCAGGAGCCGAAGGCGAGCACGCCATCGTGATTCATGCCGCCCGAGACTAGTTCGATGCTGTCCGCGATCACTTCGCGCGACACAAGGCTATATCGCATCCCCTGATGGCCCATCATGATGCCGTCCGAAGCGGTCGGGACTCCGTAGATCTGCGGCACTCCGCCGGCAGCACGAATCCCCTCAATGCCTTTGCGGGCGAGGCGGTCGAGATGAGAGTTGCAAGGGGTGATTTCGCTGAATAGGGAGGCGACCCCGACCATTGGGCGGTCGAAGTCGTTGTCGTTGAATCCGACTCCTCGCAGCATGGCACGGTTGGGCGCGCGCCCAATGCCTTCGGTCGTCAGGCGGCTGCGGCGTAGCTCCGACATGGCGGTTAATTCTCCTAAAGGGTTGACTGGCGGTTGGAGGCTCAGTTAGTGTTGAGGGGCAGCTTTACGACCGGCCCCTGATTGCCGAGACGGTCTATCTCAGAGATCGCGAACGCCTCCGGGAGCGGCGACGCTTTGTCCGCGCTCAGAGTGAAGGAGCTGCGGGAGCCGGGAACGACTTGTGTATTCCAGACGCCATTTGCGAATGTCTGGATGCACCAGAGCCAGACGTTGTCCTCCCCGGAAGGCTTCAGGGTCAGGAGGCTTCCGCCAGTGGCGGAGTCCTCAGAACGAACGATCTGCGGCAGGCCCACCTTGGGTTTGCCGAGCCAGGGAGAGGCGGGAACGAGCGCAGGCAGTGCATACACGCTCTTCGACAGCCCATCAGCGACACCGCCCTGGTTGTTGAGGAAGGCTTTCATGCTGAAATGGACATTCCCGGTCGCTCCAGCATGGCCGCGAGTGGTCTTCACCTGATAGACGATCTCATGGAGAGGCCAGGGTGCCTTCGTGTCGTCCCCAACCCTACTCGTGAAGTTGCCGGGCCAAATGTGCCTATGCTGCGTATTTTGGCCTATCCACCAGTTCAGCAGAACCGGGTAGCTCTGCGGTGTCTGCTCAATTTTCCAGTAGAGCTGAGGCGTGAAGTAGTCGCACCAGCCGCTGGTCAGCCATTTTCGCGAGTCGGCGTAGATCTGCACATAGGCGTCGAAGCCCTTGATCTGCGCCGGGCTTCCGGGGCGCCAAATCCCGAAGGGGCTGATCCCTAACTTCACCCATGGCTTCTCCTGCTTAATCTCCTTGTAGAGCCGCTCGACCAGCAGATTGACGTTTTCGCGCCGCCAGTCGTCTCGGTTCAGCCTGCCCCCGCCGTCACGATATTTCTTATAGCTCGCTGAGTCCGGAAACGGAATCTGATGCTTCGCCGCATCGTTCTCGCGATACGGATAGAAGTAATCGTCCATGTGGATTCCATCGATGTCGTATCGACGCACCACATCGAGCACCACTTGAATGGTGTAGTCCTGCACTTCTTGTTCGCCGGGATCGAGCCAGAGGAACTTCGCGTAGCTGCGTACTAACTCCGGGCGAGTTCTGCTGATATGATCGGGAGAGACGGGGGATTTTGCCTCATTGTGCCGAGCGCGGTAAGGATTGAACCAGGCATGAAGCTCTAGCCCGCGCTTATGCGCCTCCGCTACCGCGAAATCGAGGGGGTCATACAGCGGCTCGGGAGCTTTGCCCTGCTGTCCGGTAAGGTACTCTGACCAGGGCTCGAGCGTGGAGTTGTGGAAAGCATCGCAGGCGGGGCGCACCTGAAATACGACCGCGTTGAGGTTCATCTGCACCGATTT
>JANXLO010000270.1 GCA_025355115.1 Chthonomonadaceae bacterium | reverse complement strand
CTCTTTCGGCAGACGACGCCAGGCGGCATCGAACTTGTAGAACCCAAACTGCACCATGGTGCGCCCGCGATTTTCCATCACACTCTCCATCAATTTTAAAGATTCAGCAAATCTACTGCAGGACGACTACCGCCTTGACCGCGCCATCATGGGCGGTGATGCGCGCCGCCTGCTTGCCTTTGTCAAGGCTCCAGTAGCGCACGGTTTTATCCGCCCCGCCGCTGACCAGGTACTTGCCGTCTGACGACCAGGCAAGGCAGGTGACCGCCCGTTCGTGGCTCCCTAACGTGGAGACCGCTGCGCCTGTTGAACCATTCCAGAGGCGTACGCGCCCCTCCTCGTCGCCCGTCGCGAGCGTTTTGCCGTCCGGCGAGTAGGCTACGGCAGCCGCGCCACGATCACAGACTTTGACTCGATTGATAAGCCCGCCGCCGTTGCGCTGCCATGTCTTCAGATAGCCGTCTGAGGAGATGGTAGCGATCGTCTTGTCGTCTGGTGAGAGCGAAAGGCCGTTCACCGCTTCGTCGTGCGCACTGATGTTCGACTGATAGTCAAGTGCGGCTTTTGCGCCGGTCATCACCTTCCAGAAGCGCATCTGTCTGTCCGCGCTGCCGCTGATGAGCAGGGAGCCATCGGAGGCGAAGCGAAGCGCGCGAACTCCGTCACTATGCGCGTCTGATTCACTGTACTTTCGTCCTGTCGAGCGGTCCCAAAGGCTGATCTTGCCCGCACCTGTGCCCAGTGCCACGATGCGTTTGTCCGGCGAGAGAGCAAGAGACAGAATGCTTCCCTTCGCCGCGTCGATATTCAGAGTCATGCGCCCGTCCGTCAGACTCCAGATCTTGCAGGCTCCGTCTTCACCGACAGAGATCAGAGTTTCGGAGCCGACCAATAGCAGCGCGTTGACAGCGTCGGCATGGGAGCCAAGCGTCGACTCGAGCTTGCCGTTCACATCCCATCGCTTGATATCATGATCGGCCCCGGCAGAGATAACTACCGGGAGCGCCTCCCCGAGCGAGCCAGCAGCATCAGCTCGAGAGGGCTGAGTGAATACCACCCCAATCAGCAGGGCCAGACAGAGTGCAGACAGGGTCGCATAAGAGTTAAGAGAAGCGCGGGTGCGCATTGATTTTGAGAGAGCACCGAAACGAATCAGGCTGCGGATCAAGGTCGTCACGAGTTCCTTCCAAGAGCGAGATATGCCTGCGCCGTCGCGGGCACCGCATAGAAGCCGGAATCACCGGCTTGCTCCCTCTTAGACCGTTGCCGAACCCAATTGTTACACACTGCCCGTCAGTCGGCTTTGTCGGCATATGGGGCTCGCTCTCCTGTCATGCTGTGATCGGCTCATCCAGATAGAAGTTATGCTCATAGAGCTGCGCCACTTTTTTCAGCTCTTCCTGCGTCAGCAGCGGCGTGTCCGAGGCAGCGGCAAGCTCCTCCAGCAGCGGCTCGTCGTAGATGTTGGGAAAGACGCAAGGTATGCTGGCTTGGCTCAGCAGAAACTGTATCGCCGCCTGGCCAAGAGTGCGTCCCGTGTCTTGCGTGAGGAATTTCAGCAGCGCCACCTTCTTGATGCCTTTGGTCTGCCACTCCAGCTTCATGGCCTCATTGACTTGCCGGAAGCTGCGATGATCGTTCGGCGAGAACACCGTGTCGTCCGTCACTCGTTCCAGCAGCATGTCGGAGGCATGGGGAACGCGCACCAGAACAGGAACCTTATGCTTGGCAGCGACGGGGCAAATGGAAGCGCCCAGCACCTGCTCCAGCATATTGTAAATGATCTGCACCGACATCTGCCGATTTGCGACGCTATACAGGCCCTCCTCGATCTGGCGGTCGGGCTTAAGTGCAGGGCCAAGTGCGGCCCCATAGGAGAGTATCTTGCCTTCAGCCTTCAGCTCCTCCAGAACGCCAATCAAGTCGTCGTTCTGAAGCGCGTCCATGCGCGGGTTGTGCATCTGATACAGGTCGATATAGTCCGTGCCTAGCCGGCGGAGACTCTCCTCGCAGGCTTTGCGCACGAAAGCAGGAGACCAGTCTTGAGGACGTTCGCGCTGCCCTGGCTGAATCCCGGGCGAGCTGTAGAAATCGTAGCCGAACTTCGTTCCGATGACGATCTCTGCCCGGTGATCTCCAAGCGCATCCGCCAACAGTGTCTCGCCCTTGCCGTCGCCGTAGACATCTGCTGTGTCGAAAAAGGTGATGCCCAACTCGAGTGCGCGACGCAGCAGCCTCAGACCGACTGCATCGTCATCGATACCCCACATCGTCGTGGCAACCGTCCAGACCCCAAACCCGACCGTGGACACTGCGCGCCCTGTATCCCCTAAGCTGCGATACTGCATGACTGACTCCTTGACACATTATTCACCGCTCGATCCATTACTCCCCTGTACGAATGCCCCTCTCTGTTTCGTGCCAGCTTCAATGAAGTCGTCGGGCGCAAAACCAGACGGATTTGCCGAGCAGCAGTGGCTGCGCAGCAACGCAATTGATTCTACATGCATTCACCTCGACCATCTTACATCGTGAACCCTATTTCGTAATTCCACGACAAAAATGGTAGCCCAAACTTCCGGCGGCTGTCAAGGCGAACAATGACCGGTTGACTTTCGTTTAGGACTATGATACACTGAGCTGTCACGTCGGACATGCCAGAAAGGGAGTCTCCCATGACTATCCATAAAGCTTTGCAACTCAGCGTCTGTGCCCTCATTCTGGGCGGGGTCGCCAATCTCGGTGCAGCACACGCACAGGGGCAGTCTCCGTTCACCATTCGCAAGCCTCTTGACGGCTCCAGCGTCCGCGAGAAAGTGCGAATCGAGATTCCTCGCGCCAGCATCGGCACGAACGGGTTCGTAGCCATATATGTTGACGGCAAATTCGCTCTTGCTCTCGCGCCGGAGGAGTCCGAAGAGTCTGGCTCGCCTTTCACATTTGTCTGGGACACCAAGTCGGATAAAATCAGCGACGGCGAGCACACCGTCCGCGCAGTTCTGTTCGAGCCCAACGGCAACACCGGCGCGTCTGAAAAGGGCAGTTCCGAAGTCAAAGTAAACGTGGCGAACATCATCCACGATGGGCCTTCCTCGCTGCTGCTTCGATATAAGTATTCCGAAGGCGTCAACAGGGATTACGCTCGAGAAGGCAAGTCCTTCATCGTCGGCGGCGTATCCGAGACCGGAACGACCACGAGCGATCAGAACCTCGCCGACGTCAAGAGCAAGATACACTATGATATTCAGGATGTTCGGTTCGACGCAGACAAAGGCATGGACGTCGCTCTGGTTCGTAATAAGCTGACTGAACTCTCCATCCTTCAGAACGGCGCCGAGACGACCCTCGACCCTGGCCAGCTCTCCAATTCGGTCTATCAGGAGCTCGCCTCCACCGGCAAAGCCTTCTTCGAGATTGGCACTGCGGCTGGTCTCGCTGAGTTCATGTCGCTTGGCTTGCCGGTCAATAACACGCTTGAGCTGCCGGAGCTTCCGACGGCCCGCGTCCAGATTGGTGACACATGGCAGACGGAAGGCCAGCATATCGACATACCCGGCATGCCTCAGGCACTGCAGCCCCGTGTGAAAATTGAGAACAGGCTCGTCGACCTGGAATGGCAGGACGGCTATCCCACGGCGCGCATTCACCAGACCTACAAAGGGACACCTGCTGGCGTGAAAGTAGTTCAGTTCGGCCCGGCAGAAGTGACCGCGCCCGTTCTTAGCTTCGATCGCGACATCTACGTTGCCTACAACTCCGGAGTGCTGGTTAAGACCACCCGAGCGCTGACAGTGTCAGGCCGCACAACATTCACCACCGGTAGCGCCAGCAGCGGAATGGGCGGCATGTCAGGTGGCCCCGGCGGCTATCCCGGCGGCCCTGGAGGCATGGGAATGCCCGGCATGGCGGGCATGGGCAGAGCTGGCGGCGGAGGCGACTCGATGGGCTCTCCCGGCATGGCCGGCAAAGGCCGTATGGGCGGTGTCTCCGGCGGCCCGGGCGGAGGAGGCTATCCTGGATCACCCGGTGCAGGCGGCTACCCAGGCAGTCCTGGTGCTGGAGGCTTTCCCGGATCACCGGGAGCAGGCGGCTATCCTGGATCGCCCGGTGGTAGCGGTGGTTACCCAGGCTCTCGGCCCGGCGCTGGAGGCTATCCAGGATCACCGGGAGCAGGCGGCTATCCTGGCAGTCCAAGTGCGGGCGGCTATCCTGGATCGACCGGCGCAGGCGGATATCCTGGATCACCCGGTGCGGGCGGCTATCCTGGCGGGGGACGAAGTGGCGGCGGAAACTCTGGCACTAGAACGTTGGCCGACATACTAGGATCACGCTCCGGCAGCGGAGGAGGCTCTGGCGATGCTTCTGCGGATCACGCCATCACTCTCAAGGCTGTGACATACACGACCCTCGTCTCCACTACCGGCGGCCAGGCTTCAAAATCGACGACCAAAACAGTCTCGATGAAGTCGACCAAAAAGGCTACTACGCCAAGCCGACGAAAGCGATGACAGCATGCGGATAGGGTCATCCCTATTCACTAGCGAATCGGAGGCGGAGGGGGCATCTTTGCACCCTCCGCCTTTTTGCGGTTTGTGCAACATGGCATCGTTCTATTTCGTCAGACAGAGTACCGGTCATCTCACTTTCACGCCGGTCTCCTTTCTATTTTCCGCAGTGTCCCTATAAGTGGACTGAGAGGTCGAGCGCATGGCAGCTCTCCGCAGTGAACGCAGCAACGACGACAAGCGCATGGAGTTGACCGAGCATCTCGGCGAGCTGCGTACTCATATTATCCGTGCCATGTGGTTCGTGGTGATAGGCGCGATCGTCGGCTACTATTTCTTCGCTCCAATATATGGCTCCATGTACCGACCATTGCGACGCGAAATGCAGAAGAGCTTCGAGGAGCGTGAGAAGAAAGAGATCAAGCATCCGGATCGCCTGATATCCGCGGACGGCCAATCCACGTTCATACTGCCCAAAGCTCTCCATGATCCTCCCACCCGCGAGGAGTTCAACAGGGTTTCCGACGCTATGGTCTGGATGTACAGACACCCCGCGGCTCCGACTTTCACGTCTATCGTATTCGGCAACTTCTACGAACCCTTCACCGTACGGCTGACCATTGGAGTCATCTTCGGACTCATCATCTCGTCGCCTTTCGTCGTCCGCGAGTTCGCGCTGTTTCTGCTCCCGGCCCTGACGCCGTCCGAGCGAAAGCCGCTGCGGATGCTGGTTCCGCTCTCCATGTTCCTATTGCTCTGCGGAATCGCTGTCGGCTACGCGACGATGTTCTACGCGATGGGCTGGTTCCTCTCCTACCTCGACGACTTCCCGCAGGGAGCGGTCGTGCTTCAGAACGCAAACGACTACGTCATGTTCTTCGTGAAGATGATGGCTGCCTTCGGGATCGCATTTCAGCTGCCGGTCGTCCTGATGGGCGGAGCGTTTATGGGTCTGGTCAGTTCCAAGGGACTGATCAAGAACTGGCGATGGGGAATCATGATCGCCCTCATCGGCGGAATCCTTACGCCTGCCAACGATCCTATGTCCTGGGCCTTGATGTGCGGCCCGCTGCTCGTGCTCTATTTCGGCAGCATCCCCCTCGTCAAAATAGTCGAGAAGAGCCGGGCAAGACAGCAGCCGACCTGACATGAATTTCGAGGGCTACCTCCATGATCTGAGGCGCGCCGAGTTCTACAAAGGGCAGATCGCGCATGTGGAGCAGATTCCCGCCCGGCCAGCTCGCTTCGGCGAGCTGGCAAGGCCACTCACGCCCGCGCTGGAGACCCGGCTGGCGGAGATGGGACTATCGCGTCTCTACTCCCATCAGGCAGAGGCGATCAATGCGGCACGTGACGGCGAGAGCGTGACCGTCGTGACCGCCACGGCGAGCGGCAAAACCCTCTGCTACAATCTCCCGGTGCTCGATGCCGTGCTCAACGACGGCAGATCGCGCGCCATCTATCTTTTCCCCACCAAGGCCCTCGCACAGGATCAGCTCGGTAAGCTCAACGATTTCGGATTTTTCCCCACCGTCCGCTTCGCGACCTACGACGGCGATACACCCGCCGCGGATCGCAAGTTCATCAAGAAAGGCGCGCATATCGTCCTCACCAACCCGGACATGCTCCACTTAGGGATTTTGCCCTATCACACCTCATGGGGCGTCTTCCTGCGCAACCTGAAGTACGTCGTCGTGGATGAGATGCACTCCTATCGCGGTGTTTTTGGCGCGCATGTCGCGCATATTTTGCGCCGACTGCGTCGAGCCTGCGCATTCTATGGATCCGACCCGCAGTTTCTCTGTTGCTCCGCGACCATAGCGAACCCGGAGGAGCTGATGCAACGGCTGACGGGGATCGAACGGCCCGTCGTCATAAACGGCAACGGCGCGCCGAGCGGACCGCGCACGTTCGTCTTCTGGAATCCCCCTTTCCTGGATGCAGGGCAGGAAAAACGCAGAAGCGCGAACATGGAGGCGACCGCCCTCTTCACGGATCTGGTTACACAGGGCGTGCGCAACATCACTTTCGCCAAGGCGCGCAAAAGCGCGGAACTGATCCTCCGCTACGCCAAAAACTCGCTCGAGAACCGCAGTCCCGAACTCGCTTCGCGCATCATGTCCTATCGGGCAGGCTATACCCCTGAGGAGCGACGGGGCATCGAGCAGGGCCTCTTCTCCGGCAGGCTGGTAGGAGTGACGGCGACCAATGCACTGGAGCTTGGAGTCGATGTAGGCGGCCTGGACGCGACTGTCATGACGGGTTATCCTGGCACCATCGCGAGCACATGGCAGCAGGCGGGACGCGCAGGACGAGGCTGCGGAGAATCGCTCGCGGTGCTGGTCGCGCATGATAATCCGCTCGATCAGTTTCTCATGCGCCACCCTGAATATTTTTTCGGGCGCACTCATGAGCGCGCCGTGATCGACCCCGACAACCGCAGGATACTGTCGCAGCATCTGCTCTGCGCCGCCTACGAATCGCCGCTCACCCCTACTGACCTCGTTCGTTTTGGGCCGAATGCCCGTGCGTGCATCGAGAATTTGAAGGAGACGGGGAAACTGATCTGGCGCAGTGGAGCCTGGCGATTCGCAGGCGGCGACTACCCTGCGGCTAGCGTGAATATCCGCTCGGCATCCGAGTATGCATTCAGAATAGTGGACACCTCTCGCGAGGACAAACTGGTCGGCACGGTGGAGAGCGGCGTCGCGTTCAAGACCGTGCATCCCGGCGCGATCTACCTGCATATGGGCGAGACCTTCCTGGTAGAAAAGCTAGACATCGAGGGCAAAACCGCCTCGGTGAGGCCGATCGAGGCGACATTCTATACGGAAGTGCGCGAAAGCTCGCATATTCTGATACTGGACACGAAGCTGAGCCGCCCGCTCGCCGAGACCTCCGCGCATTTCGGCGAGGTCGTCGTGACCAACCAGGTGAAGCGTTATCAGCGCAAGCGCCTCTACAGCGACGATGTGCTCGAAATTTTTGACCTCGATCTGCCGGAACAGACATTCGAGACAGAGGCATTCTGGTTCACAGTGCCGAACTCTATACGACAGACCATGCTTGACGCGGGCGCTGACCTGGGAGGGAGCATCCACGCAATTGAGCATGCCGCGATCGGGATGATGCCGCTGCTCTCGACCTGCGATCGCTGGGACATCGGCGGCGTGTCGCACATCCTGCATCCAGACACCGGGTTGCCGACCATCTTCATCTACGACGGCTACCCCGGGGGCGTCGGGATTGCGGAGGCGACATACGAGACGCTGGACGAGCTGCTTCAGGCCACTCACGCCATCATCGCGGAGTGCCCCTGCGCTGAGGGCTGTCCCTCGTGTGTGCAGTCGCCAAAATGCGGCAACAACAATGAGCCACTGGACAAGCAGGGCGCGAGATATCTCCTCGAGCTGCTGCTCGGCAAAGTCAAGCAGCGCGCTGAACCCGAAGCGCTGCGGAGAGAAGACGAATGCATTCCCTGACGATTCGAGAGCGCCGCCGCCGAGCGGCAAAGTGGTTCTGGGCCCGAGTCCTTCTGCTGACGCTCGTCATCGGCGGCGTGGCCTACTCCGCCTGGTTCTCCCCCTGGGCAAGAGCTCCCCATGCTGTCGTCGTGGAGACTCTGCGCTGAAAGACCACTGCTTCGAACGATGCGGAGCTAAGCGAGGTCCGCGGAACTCCAAGTGCCTGTCTTTTCTGCTGTCGCAGGTCAGGCTCTAGATGGAGGAAGCACCTAAACGCAGGGGGTTCAGCTTGGCTGAGATGGATGCGCGGGACAGGAAGGCATTTTCCCTTCTGGCCCTCATCTTCCTGTTCGGGCTTGGACTGCGGCTCTGGGGGATCACCTGGAGCCTGCCGGACGTGCGCCACCCTTTCTCCACCTATCACCCGGATGAGCGCGTCAATCTGAACGCCGCTCTCCAGGCCGATATCGCGCACGGGCAGTTCGACATCAAGCTCTACAACTACGGCGCCTTCTACTTCTATCTGGTCAATCTGTCACAAACAATCGGCAGCGGCTATGGCCTGATTCCGAAGCCCCCTGCTGCCGACGCCTCCCCTCAGACGGCGTTGGCAGCGCAGGCCGCGACAAACGCGGGACTGTTCCTGGCAGGACGACTGGTCAGCGCACTCCTCGGGGCAGCGACGATCCCTGCTCTATTTGCCTTGGGACGCCGTATGTTCGGACGCCGGACAGGGCTGACTGCCGCCTTCCTTTACGCGGTCACGCCGCTGGCTGTCCTGCACGCTCATTTCCTCACCGTCGATGTTCCGGCGACATTCTTTGTCACCCTCACCTTGCTCTATTCAGCGCGCCTGCTCACATCTCAGACATGGAAGAACTACGTCTTCGCCGCAGTCTGGGCTGGGCTAGCCGCCGCAACCAAATACAACGCTGGCCTGGTGCTTATCGCTCCGGTCGCTGCTCATTTTCTCAACAAATCCCCAACCGCATGTCGGACACATCGAGGAGGGCAATTCGTTGTCCTCCTCGCGGTCGCCGCTCTGACGTTTTTGATCGCTTGCCCCGGCCCCTGGCTCAACCTGGAGTACTTCTGGTACGGCATACCGGACTACCCCGGCTCCGGCCTGCGCTACGAGCTCTTTGATCACTCCCGCACAGGGCATGGCTACCTTTTCACCGACACCGGTAATGGCTGGTGGTACCATATCACGGTCTCGCTCCCATTTGGCCTCGGCCCCACTCTCTTCGTGGCAACACTCCTTGGCCTGATCCCTGCACTCCGGAACCGCACCAAATCCGATTGGATTCTGCTGGCTTTCTTCTTGGTCTATTTCGGCACGGCGGGCCTGTCGGAGGTGCGCTTCGCTCGCTACATGCTGCCTCTGTTCCCCGTCTTCTGTCTCTGGGCCGCCCGTTTTCTGACGGACTTGCAACCAAAATGGATTAATAGAGGCGCAGGCCTTGTGG
>JANXLO010000268.1 GCA_025355115.1 Chthonomonadaceae bacterium | reverse complement strand
CGCCCGTCAGCTTCGCGCCGGTAGGAATAACCAGATCTTTCTTGGAGGCACTAGCGCCCTCCCCTATCGTGCAGTGAGCCTTGTGGTGCAGATAGTCGAACACGGCCTCGACATGAATGACGCTGCCGTTGGATCGCACGTGAAACGTCTGCGCCAGAAGGCGGTCGTCCCCATCGGTGATCGTGACCGAGTCCTCCTCCTGCTGAACTTCCCGACCGAGCAACTGCATCTTCGTGACCCCGTGCGAAGTAACGCGAAATGCTGGCTTGTTCTGATAGATTGTCGGGATCACATGTGTTCCGGAGTAGCCTATCTTCTGCTTGCCGAGATACATTCCCAGCCACTCATCCTGCGGCGTAGTATGATGTGTCGCGGTCTGGGCAAATGCAGGCAGGGTGCGGAGATTGATAAGCAGCAACGGCGTCAGGAGGAGGACAGAGGTGGCGCGCAGAGCACGGAGAAGATAGATACGGCTGGACGACATCGGGGAAACTCCTCATTAAGAGAATGATGCGACGGGGCAGGCGACGGGCCCGCGTGACCGCGCCGACAACATGAGGAGCGACAGCGGCAGAATTTTAAATGAGCACTGTCTCTAGTATACCCTCTCCTGCCCTCTTCTAATCAACAAAAACACGCGGCAGACGCGCTGTGAAGCAGGTGGTCAACTCGTGCTCCGTGCCTTCGATAAGCGCGGCAAGCTCCTCTACCCTCAAACTTTCAGTACCCTGAGTTCCAAGGCAGACAGCCACATCGTCAGCCTCGACATGAGGAATATCCGTAACATCCACTACAGTCTGATCCATGCATACCCTGCCCAGGATAGGCGCACGACAGCCGTTCAACAGCATGGAGCCAATATTCGATAGTCGGCGTGGATACCCATCGCCATACCCAATGAGCACTGTGGCAACACGGCTAGGTCGCAGCAGGCGGTGAGTCGACCCATAGCTGATGTTGTGTCCGGACGGAAGGCATCGTACCGCAGCAACCCTCGCCTTCACTGTCATTGCAGCGCTAAGGCCTACCATGCCGCCTGCATCGCTGACCGGAAATCTGCTTTGATTTTCAAGCTCTTCATTCAGAATTGACGCAGTGGGAGTTCGTGGGCAGATGCCGTAGAGGAGAAGGCCGCTGCGAAAGAGGTTTCCCTCAGCAGCGCCAAACTGAAGCGTCCCAGCGCTGTTGCTCATGTGAACCCATTCGAAGCTCGCCCCCTGTCGCTCTAGCTCATGCTTCACCTGCTGAAAAAGTTGGCGTTGGCGAAGCGTGAACTCGACATCCCCGTCGGCGTCGGCGAAATGCGTCATCAGCCCTGTCACGCGCAGTCCGGCGGAGAGGGCGGCCTTCCAAAATTTGACGGCCTGCTCAGGCAAAACCCCGGCACGTCCGATGCCAGTATCGATCTCAATATGAACGTCAGGTAATTGAGCAAGCGTCAATCCCCTAATTGCTGCCGCCAAGCTGTCGAGAGTCGAAGCGTCTCCGAGCGTTGCCGTCAAACCATAGTGAAGAAGCGCTCGAGCTTCGCGGGGCGCAGGCGCACAGAGGAGCAGAATTGGAGTCGTGATGCCAGCCTCACGGAGCGACGCGCCCTCAGAGACGGTCGCCACGCCAAGCCATTCCGCTCCTGCCTGCGCGGCGGTGGCCACAGGAATCAAACCATGACCGTAGGCATCCGCCTTTACAACCGCCAATACATGCCCACCAGACGCATCCGCAAGCGAGCGCAGAGTCACTGCATTCGCTTCTATTGCATTGAGGTCGACTTCCGCCCAGGCACGATGCTCTTGTTGCAGCAGCCCTACTGTGCAGGAGTCCGGCACTGTAGGCGAGATAAACAAAGCTTTTTCCAACTCAATTACCTGTAACCTTCAACCTAGCGGGGCTGTCTTATAAACCAGCAGCTCGATTAAGGGGAAACCCTTTCTTTCTCTCTTGTACTGCGGACTTCCTATGACGCTCAGGCGTCGAAAGTTTTTCAGTCAGACGATGTCGTCGGAGGCAGCATTCGCGTGCTAAATGCCTCCGACGGCCTTTTTTTGCCTGCTCCATTGTAGCCGCTCCACCTGCGTTTGTAAAGTCCGACCGAAACCAGCCAGCTTAGTGATATTTGATGGCTCCCAACCGTATGATTGGCTTTTGATATTGCTGAACGGCCTCCCGCACTTCTGCGGGAGGCCGTTCGTCTGTTTGAGCTTCTGGCAGTCGCACAAAACCTCAGCAGGTTACTGCAAGTTCCAGAAGGGCCAGGGCTGAGTCCATGAAGGCGCAGTCCCTACTGTCCAGGACATTACTTCGCCAGATGGAACTGGTACCCCGCCATACTGTGAGGACGTGGGGCAGAGGCCCAGGAACGTGTCCACCTTCATGTACTTCGAGTGGCCGTCACAATAGGCAATCACGAAGCCGTCGCTGTGAGGGGCGTAGCGCTTGTCTACAATGCCGTTCGGCTTCATCAGCTTCGCCCAATACTCCTTCGTTGCGATTGGATAAGACGTTGAAGTATTGGTGGAGATGTTGACGTTGTACGCTCCAATGCCCGGAATGCGAGTTTCGCCCATGAGGATGGTCTCAGCTGGAGTGCCAAGGCCCGCGAGCGTTCCGCCTGTCCATGAGTTACGGAAAGCGCCAGCTCGGTTGACGTTGCCATAAGTGTTCAGCGCACCTGTCAGCCCGATGTTCAGGCCATAGCCTGCATCGTCGATCTCGGCCGCGAAGTTCCAGCTGTCCTTCACGAACGGCCTGCTAGGGCAGAAGTTGATCTGAACGTTTTTGGTGTAGGGGTAGGTCCAATACCACCATTTGTAGTGATTGACGCGATCCCCGAAGTAAGGTGAGGTGGTGCATCCGACCGCGGTCGCGGGCGCGCCTGGCGGGGCGACTGTTCCCCCGTTAATGCAATCGTCGTTGCGCGGCCAGGTCTCGTCGTAGTCCTGGACGTACATCAGTAGTCCCAGACCCAGCTGCTTGGTGTTGGAGAGACAGGATGTCTGCCGGGCCTTTTCACGTGCCTGTGCGAAGACGGGAAAGAGTATCGCGGCAAGAATGGCGATGATGGCGATGACGACAAGCAGCTCGATAAGAGTGAACGCTTGGCGACTGCGGGGCTGACGGGGGCTCGTGGTCATTCTCTCCAATCCTTCCGAGGTGAATTGGCAGAGGCTTTGAGGCTCCGCCAGTAGAAGAATCGTGCTCCTGGCAAAATACAGGAAACATGGGTGGGGAATGCTGCGCTAGCCTCGACAGTGAGCCACTACGCTTCGTAGAATCGGCGAGTGTATCTAGAGCGGACACGTTCATTGAATCAGCCGATGACCTTCGCCCTCAGTCCCTGCGATGAAAGTATACCTTTCAGAGCGTTTCCGAATCAACTGCCAACCTTGATTTTCCAGGTGAAATTCTCTAATGAACGCCGAGCAGTCGGATCACTGTGTAGCTGAGGGCAGCGACGGAAGCGGCAGCGGGTATTGTCAGCACCCATGCGATGAGCATCGTCTGCGCGACGGACCATCGGACCGCCGAGAACCGCTTCGCAGAGCCGACTCCGAAGATGCTCCCTGATATCACGTGAGTGGTGCTGACGGTCTTACCCGTCAAGGTCGCGTAGAGAATGACCAGGCTGGCGGTGGTCTCGGCAGCAAATCCGCTGACCGGCTCCAGCCTTATGATCTTGTGGCCCATCGTTTTAATGATGCGCCACCCTCCAACTGAGGTTCCTGCGGCCATTGCGACGGCGCAGGCCAATTTAACCCACAGTGGCACTACTGGCGCCTTGGCGAGCGGATGCGCTCCGAGGGTGGCCAGAGCAAGAGTGATGATGCCCATGCTCTTCTGCGCGTCGTTGCTTCCGTGGGCGAAGGACATGATGGCGGATGAGATCACCTGCATCCGCTTGAATGCACGGCCTGTCTTGTTCGCCTGAGCATTCGCAAAAAACAGCACGATGAGTACCATGACCACGAAGCCAATGGCGAAGCCGGCGAGCGGTGAGAGCACCAGGGGCAGCACCACTTTGTCGAGCACGCCATGCCACAAAATGCTGCCTTGGCCGCCATGCATCCATGCTGCCCCTATCAGCCCGCCGACTAACGCATGTGAAGAGCTGCTCGGAATGCCAAAATACCAGGTCGCCAGGTTCCAGACTATGGCTCCGAGGATGGCTGCCAGAATGACTTGCGGAGTGGCGCCGATCACTAGCCCCTTAGCGATCGTCGCGGCCACTTTGGTGAAGCAGAGCGCGCCGAGAAAGTTGAGCGAGGCCGCCATAAGCACGGCACGGCGAGGAGAGAGAACAGTGCCAACAGCCATGAGCGCGGTCAATCGACAGCAGGCACGCGAGAAGCACTGTTTATAGCGGGCAGAGCAACGACGCACCTGAAGTGCACTGTGAAGAGCGCTCCCTCGAGCTTCGAATCGGGCTCGTCCTTCGCCTGCCACGAGCGAGCGAGAACAGCGCAGAGCGCCGCACCACAACTTGAGCGAAGCACGGCGAAGCAGCTGCCTGGGTGTGGACGACTAACCACGAAAA
>JANXLO010000223.1 GCA_025355115.1 Chthonomonadaceae bacterium | reverse complement strand
GATGGCGATAAACTCGTCCACGCCCATCATGCCGAGGTTAGTAACGCTAAACGTGCCACCGCTGTACTCGGCAGGGGTGAGCTGACCGCTCCGCGCCTTACCGATGAGTTCCTTCGCGTCCGCCGAAATCCGACGCAGTGTCTTCGTGTGGCAGTCACGCACGACGGGAATGATAAGCCCTTCGTCGATTCCGACCGCGACGCCGATATGCGCCTCGGCGTAGCGGCGAATGACGTTGTCGGGCGTCCAGGTCGCGTTGACTTCCGGCACGCGTCCAAGCGATACAGCGCACGCCTTCATGATGAGGTCATTGACAGTCACTTTGCCGGAAGCAGGATCGGCGTTGAGCTCCTTCAGCAGCGCCTGAGCGCGATCCATCTCCACGACCATCGTCACGTAGAAGTGCGGAAGCGTCGTCTTGCTGAGCACCGTCCGCTTCGCGATCGCCTCGCGCATTTTCGTGGGCTTGGTGTCCTCTGCAGAGAGGACGGCGGGGGCAGGCTGAGCACTCGGCGCGAGCTTTCCGACGGAAGGTGCAGATGGAGCGGCGGGCGACTGCTTCTGGAAGGCCAGCACATCCTTCTCGACAATGCGACCGTTCGGACCGGAGCCGGTTAGCTGCGCGATGTCTATGCCGAGGGAGGCCGCCACCTTGCGGGCTAGGGGCGACGTTTTCACGCGCTCACCCTGCATACCGCTGATGGGAGCGGAGGCAGGCTCGGGCGCGGCGCTCGCAACAGGCGAATCCTTTGGCGCGGCGGGCGTGGCAGGGACCTTCTTGGCTTCGGAGGATTTAGCGCTTTTGCCGGTTGGTGCAGCCGCTCCGCCGATCATGGCTATCACTTCGTTCACAGGAACGGTCTGCCCGACCTGCACCAGGATCTTGGTCAGGACGCCAGTCTCATAAGCAGCGATCTCCACGTTGGCTTTGTCGGTTTCGACCTCGGCTATCGGCTCACCCGACGTCACCATGTCGCCCTCTTTCTTGAGCCAGATATTGATCGTTCCCTCTTCCATTCCGTCACCCATTTTGGGCATTCGGATCTCTGCCATAGTGTTCCCCTGTGGACTCTCGATTTTTGAAAAAGCTAAGTTTCGATGATTCGGAGGGCCGCTCCACTGCTCGCAGCAGGGCGGGCAGGCGCGGAGCCTCAGGCCAGTGCGCGTCTCACTGCCGCGACCACATCGCTGTCGGTCGGAATGGCGGCGCGCTCCAGGTTCTTGGCGTAGGGCATCGGGACATCCGCTCCGGCAACGCGCTCGACGGGCGCATCCAGTTCGTCGAAGGCGCCTTCGTGAATGCGGGCGGAAAGCTCCGAGACGAAGCTGACGTTGCGCCACTCCTCCTGCGCGACGACCGCGTGATGTGTCTTGCAGACCGAGGTCAACACCGTCTCCATGTCGAGCGGGACGAGCGTCCGTAGGTCGATCACTTCGCACTCGATTCCCTCTTTTGCGAGGGTCTCGGCTGCCTTCAGGCAGAGGTGGACGCCGCGCGAGTAGGCGACCAGGGTGATGTCCGTGCCAGCGCGACGGATCGCCGCTTTGCCGAAGGGAACGGTGAAGTCCGGGTCCTCGCTGACTTCGCCTTGCACACCGTACAGGCCCGCGTGCTCCATGAATATGATCGGGTTGTTGTCGCGGATGGCGGTCTTCAGCAGGCCCTTCGCGTCCTCGGGGAAGGCGGGCAGGACTACTTTGAAGCCGGGCACATGGGCGTACCAGGACTCCATGCTCTGAGAATGCTGCGCGGAGAGCTGCGTTCCGACGCCGGCAGGCCCACGGAACACGACCGGGCAGGTGATGCGCCCGCCGGACATGTAGGTGATCTTCGCGGCGTGATTGACCAGTTGATCCATCGCCTCCAGGGCGAACGACCAGGTCATGAATTCAGCGATCGGGCGCAGGCCCGTCATCGCCGCGCCGGTCGCAAGACCTGCGATGCCGATCTCGCTAATGGGTGTGTCCAGGACGCGCATGGGGCCGAATTTCTGAAGCATCCCCTCGGAGACTCGATAGGTTCCC
>JANXLO010000222.1 GCA_025355115.1 Chthonomonadaceae bacterium | reverse complement strand
TCTACTAAAGCAAAAACCCTTCATGACCTTATTGCGGGGTCGTAAAGGGTTAGAGCAATAACTTTAAGTCCTGTATCCAGGGCTTAGAGTGGGATAGTAGCAGTGCCAACGAGTGTCAACAACTCTCTATTACGGGGATGACGAGACTTGAACTCGCGGCTTCCTGCGTGACAGGCAGGCACTCTGACCACTGAGCTACACCCCCACACTTCAGGCGAACTCTCGCCCTGTCTTTCCACAAGGATCGACGAACAGAATTATACACCTCGCGGACGCATCTGTCAAGGGCAATCTTGACGGGCAAGCGGTGATTGGTTGGAGAACTCGCCGATCATGCCGTGAATTTTTTGAGGACTAGAGTGACGTTGTGGCCGCCGAAGCCGAAGGAGTTGGACAGCGCGACATTGACATTGGCTTTGCGGGCGACGTTTGGGACGTAGTCCAGATCACATTCAGGATCGGGGGTGGTGTAGTTGATGGTGGGAGGCAAAATGCTGTCGCGCATTGCCAGTGCGCAGAAGATCGCTTCGACTGCACCCGCCGCGCCGTTGAGATGCCCGGTCATCGATTTGGTGGAGCTGACCGCGACCCGGTAAGCGTCGGTCCCGAGCGCGGCTTTGATCGCGGCCGTCTCGTTGCGGTCGTTGTGGCTGGTGCTCGTGCCGTGCGCGTTGATGTAGTCCACATCCGCAGGAGTGAGGCCAGCCGTGCGCAGCCCTTCCCGCATCGAGCGCCCCGCGCCTTCGCCCTCAGGAGCCGGTGCCGTGACGTGGAATGCGTCGCCCGTACAGCCATAGCCTACGATCTCGGCATAGATTCGTGCGCCACGGGCACGCGCGGTTTGGAGCGACTCCAGCATCAGCATTCCGCTGCCCTCCGCCATGACAAAGCCATCGCGGTCCTTGTCGAAGGGGCGGCTCGCGGCCTCTGGCTCCTCGTTTCTGGTTGTCATGGCGCGCGCCGCGCAGAACCCGGCCATCGCCAGCGGAGTGATCGCCGCCTCCGTGCCGCCCGCCATCATCGCGTCGGCGGCCCCGCGCCGGATCACGTGGTAGGCGTCTCCAATATTATTGCCGCCCGTCGCGCAGGCCGAGACCACGCACGAGTTCGGGCCGCGCATCCCGAGCATTATCGATACGAATCCTGAGCCCATATCGGGGATCATGCCGGGAATGAGGAACGGGCTGACGCGGCCCGGCCCCTTGTCCAGAAGCACCTGATGCTGCTCCTCGAGCGTGGCCAGCCCGCCGATCCCCGAGCCGATCTGAACGCCGATGCGGTCTCGATTTGAATCGTCCACAATCAGGCCGCTGTCCGCGAGCGCCATCTGCGACGCCGCAACCGCGAACTGCACGAACCGATCCATTCGACGAATCTCTTTTTTGTCCATCCAGGGAGAGGCGTCCCAGTCCTTTATCTCCGCGGCGATCCGCGTGGGATAGGCAGAGACGTCGAAGCGCGTGATCGGCCCCACTCCCGAGCAGCCGGACAGGCAGGCTCGCCAGATCGTCTCGATGTCGCGGCCCTGCGCCGACACCGCACCCAATCCCGTGATGACGACTCGATGAACTTCGCTCGACCGAACAGAAGCTTTTGACTCCATCCTCTAGTCTCCTCCGCAAATAGACACCTGAACGCATTACAGTCATTATGCCATAAACGTCGCAGAAGTCATAAATTCGCTCCCCTCATTGACCGCGCTCTATGTGGATAGGCTCCCGGAACAGACACGGCCCTGATGCCGTCTTGTCTGCATCCAGGCCAGTGGCCTGTGAAGTTCGATACTAAAGGGAGAGACATCGAAATGGGTATTCGAAACAGAAGTCTGTTCTGGCTGGCAGCCGGAGCGGGAACCGTGATGCTGGCTCGGCAGGCCGCTCGAAAACGCCGGCTTTTCTCGCTCTACGGAAAAACAGCGCTGATAACCGGCGGCTCACGTGGCCTCGGCTTTGAGATCGCGAAGCGTCTAGGGGATGCCGGAGCGCGCCTCGCGCTCTGCTCCCGTGACATCGATGAGCTAAGATATGCGGAAGAGGAGCTCAAAAGCAGGGGGGTGGAGGTATTCATCCTTCCCGTCGACATAACCGACCAAGCCGCCGTCGAAAGCGTCGTCCATGCCGTTACGGAGCGTTTTGGGTCGGTTGATATTCTCGTCAACAACGCCGGCACAATTAATGTCGGCCCCTTGGAGGAGCAGGAGGTAGGGGATTTCGAGCAGGCCATGAACGTCCACTACTACGGCCCGCTGTATATGACGCTTGCCGCACTGCCGGGAATGCGGCGTAAGCGGCAGGGGCGCATCGTCAACATCGCCTCCATCGGCGGCAAGATAAGCGTTCCGCACATGCTGCCCTACTGCGGGAGCAAATTCGCACTGGTCGGCCTGTCCGGCGGCCTCCGCGCCGAGCTGATGAAGGACAACATCTATGTGACAACAGTCTGCCCCGGCCTTATGCGGACCGGCGGCGAGAATCACGCCCATTTCGCTAACGATAATCCGGCAGAGCAGGCGCTCTTCCGAAAAGCGGCGACCTCCCCTCTGACCTCCATCGATGTAGGCACGGCGGCGCGACAGATCGTGGAGGCCCTGAGATATGGCGATCCGGAAGTGATTCTCTCCTTCCAGGCGCAGGCGGGAGTCGCAGCACACAGCCTCTTCCCCGGCCTGGTTTCCGACATAGCCGGAATCGTGGCCCGCTTTCTGCCGCAGCCCTCGAAGCCTGACCACGAGCCGCGCCAGCAGCTTTCGCCCGGCATAATGGACGCCCTGTCGGAAGGGGCCACTCGCCACGCCTCGGATTAGACACAACTGTTCGGAGGAGGATCGGCGGGCTATACCCCTCCTCCGAGAAATCCGGGAACCAGGGGTAGAAACCCCACTCATTAAATAGCGAACGTCTTGCAGACGGAAACGCCCGGAAGGGGAACGGAGACTAAAGTCCTCCGAGAAGGCGGACTTTCCGTCTTCTAGGAGGAGGACTTTAGTCCCCGATCCTCTGGGTACCTATAATTCAGCGGCTTGTTGACGAAAACGGTCAAACCGCGTATAATAATGACATCAATTTTCCCATGCAGAATTCAGAGGTTCGTCCTTTCATGAGCTGCGCCTTTCGACCTAGTTCTATCGCTGATTTTCGGGCTGAGCGCGGCTTGCTCCTGCTTCAGAGCCTTGCCATTGCGCACGTCTGCTCCTGAGCGGTTGCCCTGTTCACTGAACTTTCACACCTGGCGACCGCGATGGCGGCAGCCGGGTTTTTGTTTGCTGAAACTCCCTACTCTAATCAAAGGGGCGCCGACTGATGTCTGACGACCGAAATGAAAACCGATACGATTTCCGAATGATCGAGATGAAGTGGCAGCAGCACTGGGAGCAGGCCGACCTCTTTCGTGTTCATCACGATTCGGAGAAGCCCAAGTTCTACGGGCTGGTCATGTTTCCATATCCCAGCGGCGCGGGCATCAGCGTAGGGCACTGCAAAAACTATGTTCCGCTGGATGTCGCCTGCCGCCTTAAGGCGATGCAGGG
>JANXLO010000220.1 GCA_025355115.1 Chthonomonadaceae bacterium | reverse complement strand
TCCCAGGCCGCGCCGCAGTCCGAGGCTCTAGACCCGCAGAATCGCCTTCTCCACCGAATGCCTGTGCGCCGATTGGAGGCCGAGTCGATTCGCGACGCGATTCTGGCGGTTTCGGGGAGGCTTGATCCCAAGCTATACGGGCCGTCGATCATGCCGTATCTGAATGATTTCACTCCGGGAAGGGGTGCGCCCGCCTCTGGCCCTCTGGACGGTGCGGGACGTCGCAGCCTCTACCTCAGCGTTCGCCGCAACTTTCTTATCCCGATGTTTCTGGCATTCGACTACCCCGTGCCCGTCACTACACAGGGCCGCCGTTCGGTCTCCAATGTCCCGTCGCAGGCCCTGACGCTGCTCAACAACCCGTTCGTAGTTGCGCAGGCGCGAGTGTGGGCCGAGCACCTCCTCGCCGTTCAGGGAACGCGGGAGCAGCGGATAGACAGAACGTATCAGAGCGCGTTTGGGCGTCTGCCTCGCCGCATCGAGCGGGACGCAGCTCTGGCATTTCTCACAGGCAAGGGAGACGAGCCCGGCCGCATCAGCGATCCCGCGGTGTGGGCCGACCTGTGTCATGTCCTCATCAACGTCAAAGAGTTTATCTTCATCTACTGACCATTCCGCAACTCTCCGTGCCGCACGAGGAAAACGACATGCACTGCAACCGGTATCGAAAAGCTCCAATGACGCGGCGTGAGATGCTGTCTGCCTGCGCTAACGGGTTCGGGGCAGTCGCGCTCGCCTCGCTGCTTGGCGAAGAGGCGCTTGCCGACGCAAAGAGCAGCTTTAACCCGATGGCTCCGAGGCCAGGTCATTTCCCCGCGAAGGCGAAGAGTATCATCTTTCTCTTCATGGATGGCGGAGCCTCTCAGGTCGACACGTTCGACCCTAAACCGCGTCTGGCGAAGGAGAACGGTCAGCCGTATGGCGGGACAATTCAGCCTTCGCAATTCATGTCGCGCGGAGCCATTCTGAAATCTCCCTGGGAGTTCCAGCCCTATGGCAAGAGCGGCATCTCGGTCAGCGATCTCTTCCCTCATGTCGGTGGTTGTGTGGACGATCTTACTATTATTCGCTCTATGGTCTCTGATCACCCCGAGCACACCAATGCCAACTTCTTCATGCACTCGGGGAGCGGGCTGCAGGGACGTCCGAGCATGGGGGCTTGGGCAACTTACGGATTGGGGAGTGTATGCCGTGATCTGCCGGGCTTCATAGTCCTGAACAGCGGAATGATTCCGCCGGGAGGAGTGGACTGCTTCACGAATGGGTTCCTCCCCGCGACATTCCAGGGTTCGCTCTTCCGTGATGGCGCACAGCCCATCGCAGATGTTCAGCGGACCGAGCGGAGTGCGGAAGCCCAGTCGGCCAAAATATCGCTTATGCACGAGCTTGATCAAGCTGGACTGGGAAATGGTGTCCACGACGATAGGGTAGAGGCCAGCATCGGCAATTACGAGCTAGCCTTTCGCATGCAGTCCGCAGTTCCAGACCTCATGGACATTCGTGGAGAGACGGATATCACCCGTGCGCTTTACGGAATGGACGAGCCTCGTACTCGAATATACGGGCAGCAGTGCCTGCTCGCGCGTCGGCTGGTGGAGCGCGGGGTACGTTTCATCGAACTCCTCTGCCCGAGCACGGGAGGCGACCGATGGGATCAGCACAGCAACTTGCGTGAAGGCCATCAGAACAACGCCATAGCTATCGACAAGCCCATAGCGGGTCTGCTCAAGGATCTGAAGTCGAGGGGCCTTTTAGACTCTACCCTCGTGGTGTGGGCGGGCGAGTTCGGTCGGACTCCGATGGCGCAGGGCAGCGATGGACGCGACCACAATCCATTCGGCTTCTCGATTTGGATGGCGGGCGGCGGGGTCAAGGGCGGCAAAATCCACGGCGCGACCGACGACTATGGATACCATGCTGTCGAAAACCCTGTGACTGTCCATGACCTTCACGCCACCATGCTGCACCTGCTCGGTATGGATCACAAGCGTATCACTTATCGGTATAGCGGTCGGGATATGCGTCTCACCGATGTCTATGGCGAGGTCATCCGCGACATTCTAGTCTGATGCTAAACTGCCAACCAACCATTCGAAGAGAGGCTGAACTATCAACCGAGTACTGCTGACTACTGTTCTGCTTGGAATTGCGTCTCTGCACACTGCAGCCTCTGCCGACGACAAAAAGTCGCTGCCTCTCCCCGCAAAGTTTCTGCTCTGGGACGCGGCTTCGAATCGTCTCTATGCCACTGTTCCCGGTTCGGCTGCAAATGCTGGTGCTCAGTCAAACACGCTCACTATCATCGACCCCGCGTAAGGCGCAATCCTCACGTCGGTGTTCGTAGGGGCAGAGCCATGGCGAATGGCGCTCTCAACGAGCGGAAAATATCTCTACTTAGCTCTGGATGGCGCGAACTCTGTTCGCGTCTACAACATCGCGAAAGCGGCAATGGGCCCCATGATCTCGCTGGGTTCCGGCATCACTGCGGCTGGCCTCTCAGCTGTCCCTGGATATCCGGACAGCGTCGCGGTCGAGCGGCAGAACAGGTCGATCAGCCCGAGCGAAAACGGCACTGTGATTTTCGATCCTGACGGGATGCTGCGCAAAAATGCGATCAACGGCGGACACAGTCTGGTGTTTGAACCGTTGACGAACCGGATGTACGGATATGAGAACGAGATCAGCAGCTACGGCCTGCGCACGATGACTGCCGACAAGGACGGCACGGTGGAGGAAGGCTACTCCGAGGGTGTGCTGGTGGGGAATGTGCACCTTGTCTCAGGCTAGAATGGCCTCCTCTTCTCCGACACGGGCAGCGTCGTCGACGCGATCACACATGCGAAGGTCGGTCAGTTTCCCGGCTACGGCTCGGTGCTGACTCCTGATACGACGACGGGCAGAGTCTACTTTGCGGATGGAGATCGAAACGGCACCAAGTTCACGGCGTTCGACCTCGCTACTTTTGCCCCGCTCGCTTCTACTGTGGTTCCAGGCGCGCAAGGCGCGCAGAATCTGATCCGCTGGGGCGCGGATGGCCTTGCCTTCTCAACTTCGTCCGGTAAGGTGATGCTCGTGAGGACGTCCATCATCGGGCCAAAATTGAAGACGGCGGATCTGGCGGTCAGCTCGTCGGGGCTTCCGGATGTCCTCCCGGCAAGCGGCACGACGGCCTGCATTGTTACTGTGACGAATGTCGGGCTGACTCCCGAGACGGGCATAGCACTAACCGACATAATGTCAAGGAACGTGGATATCCTCAATGTAAGCGCCTCGTCAGGAATGGCGATCGTGGTCAACGGCCCGGCTCGAGCTGCCCGCTCTGGCTCCGAAAGCTAAGGCGACGTTGACGGTGCACCTGAGACTGAAGCCGCAGGATACGAACGATGAGCACCCGCTTGTCATGGCTTCGCACTCAATTTCCGTTCGTGCAAATGAGCCTGACTCGAATCCCGCGAACAATCACCTCCTTCAATCGGCCCGTCTTGCCGCGTCTGGACCTGCGGCGGCCGTGGATGGGGTGGATCTCACTGCCGCATGGAAAACCCTGTCCCAGACCAGCGAAGGTTCGGGAGACGATCTACAGGCCGTAATCGAGGGGGAGTACGAGGTGAAGCACATCGGAACGGTTAAGACAGGCCTTACGCGCCTGCGCTTCTTCCTCTCCGGTGATCGCTTCTACGACCCCGACTTCGCCAAGCTGATCCAGGCGACTGGAGTGCCAGAACTCCAGCCCGGAGCGACCATGAAGATCGTCCTGAAGGCCCGACTTCATAAGGGCGACGACGCGATCGGACTGTTTGTCCTGGCCATCGTCAACGCGACCAGCACAGTCGTGGAAACCAATCGCAAAAACAACATCATCCCAAGCGTAGCAATCCAATAGAAGACGAGTTATCGCAATGTTGAGGGCGCCGGACTGCACTCGGCGCCCTCAAATGCCCTGTCACAACACGGGGTCCTATTTCGCTCTTAAACGCAGCACGCTGACCGAGTAGGGCGGGAACGTGTGGGAGAAAGTGGGGCCACTCGCCTTCAGCGCAATCGTTTTCGGTGAGACTTTTCGCGGCGCGTCCACTGTGTTCACGTCGTTTGGCTGTCCTTGCAGGAGAAGTTCCTTGCCTCCGTAGGTGCCTGTAAGGCCCTCAAGGTTTACAAGCAACTCCTGAGCGTTTGATGAGGCGTTCACTACCTTCAGAATCACCTCTCCGGTCTTCTCATCTCGGCTCGCAGTGGAGTAGAGGGGATCGGCGGTCAGGGTCTGAGAATCCACGGCGGTGG
>JANXLO010000478.1 GCA_025355115.1 Chthonomonadaceae bacterium | reverse complement strand
TCAGCTTCCGCTCAAACTCTTCTGGTGGGAGGCGCCGGACGGCTCTCAGGTGCTTAAGGCCAACACCGACCACTACGACGCCGGGATCGAGCCCGACCAGCTGACGGAGCCGTGGGACAATGCGCGGCGGTATGGCCTGAGCCAATCTGTGGTGGTCTTCGGAGTAGGCGACCACGGCGGCGGGCCGACCCGCGAACAGATCATGAAGGGAAAGGATTTCCAGAAGTCCTCGCTGTTGCCTACAACGGAGTTCTTGACGGCGGACGCCTTTTTTCGTCAGCTTAGAGCCGATCCCGCCGTCGGCTCACTGCCTGTCGTCGATTCAGACCTGCAGTATGTCGCCACCGGCTGCTACACCACCCATGCGGACATCAAGGCGGATGTTCGCGGCAGCGAAAACGATCTCTACACGGCGGAGGCTCTTGCCTCCCTCGCCTCAATGCACGGCCGCCCGTATCCTGTCAAAGGCTTCTCGGACGCCTGGAAGCCCACGGCGTTCGCGCAGTTTCACGATATCCTCTGTGGCTCCGCGATCCACTCGACGTATACGTGGATGCACGAGCAGCTAGCCACTGCGCGGAAGTTCGAGGCGGAGCAGATCGAACAGTCGCTCTCCGCACTGAGCGCAGCGGTCGACACGCGCGGCGGAACTGCTGGCGAGCAGGCGGTCATCGTCTGGAATCCTCTCTCCTTCACGCGCGACGACATCGTCAATGTCAAAGTCCCGGAAGTGTCCCGCTTCAAGTCGATCCGAGATGCGGCAGGGCATCGGTTTCCGATTCAGGCAAGGGACAGCGGGACTCTGGCATTCGCGGCGTTGAAAGTGCCGGGGCTTGGTCACTCACTCTATTTTCTCTCGCCAATGCCCAGTAGCCCGGCCAACTCGTGTGCGCGGTCGGAGGGCGGCAGCTACATTCTGGAGAATGTGTTCGAGCGACTGACGGTATCAAAGCAGACGGGCCTCATGACCGGGCTCCTGCACAAGCCGACGGGGAAGGAGATGCTGCAAGCCGGACGGCCCGGCAACGTGCTGCAGGTGCTCGGGGATGGAATCAGCGCATGGGACATTCGTCTGACCGGTGAGTTGAACGCCCTGACGACCGAAGGCGCGAAAGTTACGCTCACCGAGAACGGCCCCGTCCTTAGTGTCGTGCAGGTCGAGCACACCTTCCATCAGTCGCGGTTCATCCAGCGCATCACATTTTATAGCCGGCTACCCCGCATCGACGTGCCGACGACCGTCTCATGGCACGAGCACGAGAAGATGCTCAAAGTGGCGTTTCCGCTCATCATTCAGCATCCGGAAGCCCGCGTGGGCATCCCCTACGGGAGCATCAGCCGCCCGCACAACGGACAGGAGAATCCCGGGCAGAAATGGATGGACGTCACTGAGGAGACGCCGGGAACGCTCGTCTCAGCGCAGCCTCTTGACCTCAGCCCCCACTTTAATCACGACAGCAGCATGAACTTCGACGGTGAAGGGCGCGGCTACCCTCGATCTCAATTCCCGAATCCGGGAGTCCATCTCTACGGGGCGGCTCATGTTCCTGTTCGGATCGCCGCGCCACCCCCGGGCAAGCCTGACAATGTCGCCTGCTTCGGCCAGATCTGCTCCCTCCCTGCTGGGACGATAGGCAATACGCTATTTCTCGTCGGCGCGGGTGCGCCCAATTCGCAGGGAGCGGCGATCACTTTCCTGCTCGCGGATGGCAGGCGCGTGACGCGGCACTTCCAAATCAATGACTGGGTGGTGGAGGATCTTGAGAGCAACGAGGTCGCGGTGACCTTCCCATACCAGCTTGCCGATCGCGGACTTAGCCGGAACTCGGGCTCAAAGCCGCACCTGTGGCTGACCTACGTCTCAATCCCGCAGGGAGGCAGCACCGGTTTCATGCTGCCGGAGAACCGCAAGCTACATCTGTTCGCGGCCACTGTGGCACAAGTCACCGCGCCGACCCCGCAGTACGGCCTCTCCGTCCTCAACGACAGCAAGTACGGCTCCGACACGAGGGGAGGGGTATTTCGCCTCAGCCTCCTGCGCTCCTCTAAAGATCCCGACCCCAACCCGGATGAGGGCGAGCAGAGATTCACTTATTCGCTCTGGCCCCACACAGGAGACAGCAGAGACGGCGAGTCGGAGCAGGCGGGCCTCGCGCTCAACATCCCCCTGCGCGGAGCAACAACCGCACAGCACCCCGCGCAAAACGGAGCGCAGCAAACATCACTCGTGTCGATCGATACGGTGGATCATTGCAACAGCCTGGTCGTCGGCGCTCTGAAGCACTGCGAGGACGGCCCCGGCTACATCCTGCGCTTCTTTGAGACGCAGGGCCGAAACGCCGAGGCTGTGCTCACCTTCTTGCAGCCGGTATCGGTAGTGGGGACCGACATCCTGGAGCGCCCGCTTCCTCACCAACGTGTGAACATCACTGGCCGCACAGTCCGCCTGCCCGTCGGCCACGACAAGATCGTCACACTCCACATCACTGGACTTCCGGACGCTGGAGCCATCCGCGGTGCCCCCTGAACGGCACTCGGACCTAATCAGAGTATCAATTTCAAGAAATCGAACGAAGCGGGCTGTCCTTTTTAATTGGGAGGCATGGAGGCAAATCTTACGCTATAGAGCACTTCGTGCGCCGCGACTCTCTGCCACAGGGGCCGAATGCGCGGGCGAGCAACTCTAAAAGAGGAAGGCTGTTAAAAAGCGAGGAAGGTTAGCGCCACGCGGGCCCCGCCCTGTGCACGATTCTCATACGAAATCTTGCCTTTCAAATCATGGCGCGCGATATTCTCAATCAACTCCAGGCCGGTGTTGGCCGCTGTTTTTGAGTCGAAACCCTCTGGGAAGCCGGCCCCTTCATTGTCTACCTCCAGAGTGACGATGTTTTCGACGACACGAAGCGTGATCTCGACATCCCCGCTCCCGTGCTTTACAGCATTCGAAATGAGTTCGTTGGCGATAAGCGCCACGGATGTGGTATGCCTGCCAGGCAGGGAGATCTCGTCTATCGTCGCGAGCAGGCGTCTCTTGCCCAGCATGACATCCAGGATAGGCAGAAGCCCTTCGAGCACACTTTTGAGGGAGATGAACTCTGCCTCCCCGTCCGCCTTGGCCTCCCTGGTGAGAATATCGTGAATGACGCCGAGAGCCTGAATGTTATTCCCCAATCGCGTCATTTCCGATAGGGGAAACATATCTCGCCCGCTTTGGGTTTGCATATCGATCAGGGCGGCGATCATCTGCAGATTGTTTTTGACGCGGTGATGCGTCTCCGTCATGGCCCGACGAAGCTTGGCATTGAGCGTGCGGATCTGACCTAGCCGCTCCATCCGCTCCGTGATGTCGATGGTGATCCCGACGAAGCGAGTGGGCTCCCCATCAGCTCCGTAGTAGCCTCTGCCCACCGCATTGATCCAGCGAACACGGCCTTCAGGAGAGACGACACGAAACTCCGAGTTGTACTGCACCCGTTCACTCAGGGAGCGCTCGATGGCTTG
>JANXLO010000194.1 GCA_025355115.1 Chthonomonadaceae bacterium | reverse complement strand
ATATCTGAGTCGCCTCCCAGGACTCCGGCATTCCCAGCCGCACGCGAGGAATACTCTTTCCTCTTTGCTCAAACTCATGCGTGGCCGCCTGCTTCTGTTGATAAAGTTGATAGGGCGTCATCCCAGTCTTGCCCATCGGTTTGCGAAGTACGGATGCGTAGGTATTCAAGTCACCGCGAATCCGCTCTAGCTCAGCATACTCCTCCATTGAAGGCTCGACTCGCTGCTGTTCCATCACTGCCGACTGGAGCTCCTGTACCACGCTTTTTGTGGTCACTTTGCGGCTGTGCAGTTCGAAGCAGAACGAGCCGAGGCCTGCGCTATTGAGCCGGTCATGCACCACGCTGAGCGCAGCGATTTTCTCGCAGACGAAGAGAACGCTCTTCCCCTCGGCCATTAGCTCTGCGATCATATTCACGATTGTCTGGGATTTTCCTGTGCCGGGAGGGCCTTCAACGACCAGATTGTAGCCCGCCTTCACGTCCTCGATGGCAGCGATCTGCGAGGGGTCAGCGTCCACGACATGGAATAGCTCCGTCAGCTTCAGACGAGAATCGCTGTCGCTCTCCTGAAATCCAGTGTACTGCTTGCCACCCTCCGTAGGCGCAAGTATCGCTTTAAGCAGAGGATGGTCGGCGGGAGACACTCCGCCGTGCCAGGCCTTCGGATCCAGATCGTCCAGCAGTATTCGCCGCGCAAAGTCGAAGAAATCAAGATAGGAATCGGGCAGCACTCTCCAAGTCTGCATTCGCTCGACGGCTGAACTGACTGCGGCGAGATACGAAGTAGCATCGTCCCGGCTGTCTGAGCCGATCCATTCGGGAATCTCTACTCCCTTCTCACGGAGCCGCGCTTGAAGGGCAATGTTCGTCCGAATCTCCTCCCCTGTCCACCTTATCTTCCATGCGCTGGCTCCTTTACCGCGCACTAGCTCCACCGGGATCAGGACCAGCGGGGCGAGCAGTGTTTTCTTCTTGTCATCCTCCTCGTTCCACTCCAACAGACCGAGCACGAGATAGAGGACATTGTAGCCCTTCTCCTCCAGCACTGTCTGTGCGCCCTCATCCAGCATCCCCAACTGCTTGTCCAGTTTAACACGGATGGAGAAGGACTGCATCGCGCGATCCGTCTGCTTTTTCTCAAACAAAGGATCGGGCATCTCATCCGTTTCGTCCGCGTCTTCTGTTTCTGCAGAGTGCACGCCCGTTAGACCTTTGGGTGAAGGAGGCGGATCGGGCATCGCGAGGAAGCCGAGAGCATCCTCCTTCAGCACCAGTGTTTCGTAGACATCTGCGATGGCGGTTACGGAAAGGCGAATGGTGCGCTGCTTGTTTTTTTGCCTGGGCTTGAAGCTGACGAGAGGATTGGTGAGGGAAATTTCAAGCAGATTTTTTCTGGCTGCCTCCAGTTGCGCTTCGATCGTTGCCACCGTGTAGTGTCTCCGGCTCCGTTAAGATTTTCGTCCTGTGTGGTTCTAATCGAAGTTGAAGCTTCAGCAGCTTCATGCACTCAGTGCAGGATATGGACGGGAGTGCCGTTCCTGCACAGTGGATAGATTTCGTCGATATGGTGGGTTTTCAATGAGATACAGCCTGCAGTCCAGTTGTCACCACGATCGATGGCGGAGTCGGCATGATTGGGGACTCCGTGGATGCCCACTGCACCGCCGATTGTGGCGTCCTTTGGTATAGTCCCGTCGCGCTTCGCGGCCCTGAATCGCTGCCAGGATATCGGGGTCGGATAGTTGAGAAGCATAAACTTCGACCATGAGCGGTGCCTGCGTACGACAGTCAACTTGAAATGGC
>JANXLO010000123.1 GCA_025355115.1 Chthonomonadaceae bacterium | reverse complement strand
CCCCGCCTTCTTTGCGACCGATTACCAGCGTTCACAGACGGATTTGGCCTGAAGGAAAAGGCCGAGATAGTCGCGCCCGCCCGCCTTGCTGTCGGTGCCGGAAAGATTGAACCCTCCGAAAGGCTGCACATCCACTAGCGCCCCTGTGCATTTGCGGTTGAGATAGAGGTTGCCAACGTGGAAATCGTGACGGGCGCGCTCCAGATGGTCGCGGCTATTGGAGAAGAGCGAGCCTGTGAGGCCGTAGGCGGTTCCATTGGCGATTTCGAGCGCATGGTCGAAGTTGTCCGCGCGCAGCACCGCAAGCACCGGCCCGAAAATTTCCTCCTGGGCGATGCGAGCGGTCGGAGCCACGTCCGCTATGATGGTCGGGTGGATGAAGTATCCTCCCTCCTGATTCGGCTCGTCGCGCTCTCCTCCGAGCACTATGCGCCCTTCGCTCGATCCCAGTGCGATGTAGGAGATGATCTTGTTGAAGGCGTCGCCGTCTATGACGGCGCCCATGAAGTTGTTGTGGTGAACCGGGTCGCCGATTGTCAGCTTGGAGGCGCGCTCGACAACCTTCTCCAGCAGGACATCGTAGACTTTAGTGTGGGCAATGAGGCGAGAGCAGGCGGAGCATTTCTGACCCTGAAAACCGAACGCCGAATCGACCACGCCCTGCGCCACGGCATCGAGGTTTACATCCTCATCCACCACGATCGCGTCCTTGCCTCCCATCTCCAGAATTCCGCGCTTGATCCATTTTTGCCCAGTCTGATGTGTGGCAATCCGCTGATTGATATGCAGGCCGACGTCTCTGCTGCCGGTGAAGCAGACGAAACGCACCCCCGGATGCCCCGTCAGCTTCTCTCCGACGATCTCGCCAGGGCCAGGGAGAAAATTAACGACGCCAGGCGGCAGGCCGACAGATTCCAGCAACTCGAAAAAGCGCGCGGCGATCACAGGAGTCTGCTCGGCGGGTTTGAGGACCACCGTGTTGCCGGTCACCACGGCCGCCACGGTCATGCCAGCCATGATAGCCAGAGGGAAATTCCATGGCGATATAACAGCAGCGACTCCCAAGGGACAGTACCTGATCTCGTTCTCCTCGCTGGAGATGAAAGTGGTCGGGTGGGGAGCACCCCATCGTATGGCCTCTCTCCCGTAGAACTCAAGGAAGTCAATCGCCTCCGCGGTATCCGCATAGGCTTCCAGCCAGTTCTTGCTCGACTCGTAGACCATCCAGGCAGAAAATTCGTAGATTCGGCGGCGCATAATCGCCGCGATTTTTACAAGATATCGAGCCCTGACCTCAGGCGGCGTGACCGACCAGGTCGTGAATGCCTCAGTCGCAGCCTCGACCGCGTGATCTACGTCTTCCTCCGTGGCATCACAGACATGCCCTATGCTCTGGGACAACTTCGCCGGGTTACGGCTGTTCGTCTGTTTGTCTCGATCTATGCGCTTCCCTCCGATGACGAGGGGGTAGGTTTTGCCAAGCTCCCCGGAGACTCTCGCCAGAGCCTCCTCCATTCGTCGGCGCGGCGTCTCTTCAGCAAAATTTACATACGGCTCATTTTTGAAGGGGGCGAACATAGGGGCCTCTTTCTATCGGTCACGCTGAATCTTCCTTGATCCGCTGCGCAGGTGTGTCACCCTTATGGCAGACGGTCAGTGGGAGCAACTGAGGGTTTCAGCAGCAGACGCTGCCCGACGGTTATCTGTTTTTGACGGACTGTTCCCGCCGGCAGTTCCAATGTGGATTTAGCTCCGCATATCGGCCCCGCGATTCGCCAGGGAGCGAGATTGGGACAAACACGGACGACGCGCAATTCTGCATCGAGAAACACTGCATCGATCTTAAATTTCACGAAGCAGGTGTGGATGCTGTTGCAGCGCAGAATCAGCAGGCCATCGTCCTCATGGAGACCTCTGCGTCCCATAAGTCCGACTGATTGTTCCCATAGGGTTCGAGCTATCTCAAGACGGGCGACGACCAGCCGTCCGGTGTCTGAATCGACAAGCTGTCCTCTCAACTCATTCATGGAGGCAAGTTCTGTTTCCGACCTCATGATACCTGCCGCCGAGGGACCTCAAACGCTTGACAAGCGGAGGAAAGGAACTTATAATGCCTCTCGACACCAAATCTGGTTGACATGGATTTTTGGGAGAGGGAGAGCTGAAATGGCAACTGAGGAGCAGCAGGGCAGCGACAGCGACGGAACGCTGTTTCAGGAAGTGAAGACCGGGATAAAGGGATTGGCTCTTGGAGCGGCCCTGCTGTTCGATCCCAAGAAGTCGGCTGAGAAGGAGACGGACGAAAGCAGCAAGGCAAAGGAGATGGAGCCGATCACAACGCAGCATCGCTTCAGGTCGGCGACCACGCATTTCTCCTACACTGTCACGACCGGGATGATGCCGATTCGCTCTGCCAAGGGGGAAAAAGAGGCGGACATATTTTATATGGCCTACACGCGGGACGATGCAGCCGATAGCGCACGCAGGCCACTCATGTTCTCCTTCAATGGGGGTCCAGGGTCTGCATCGGTATGGCTTCATCTGGGCGCAGTGGGGCCGCAGCGCGTCAAAATGCTCGATGACGGCAACCTGCCTGCGCCTCCTTACCAGCTTGTGGATAATCCTGAGTCGTGGCTTGAGGACAGCGACCTTGTTTTCATAGACCCTGTAGGGACAGGATTTAGCCGTGCGTCGAAGCCGGAGCTAGGCAAGAAATTCTGGGGCGTGAAAGGGGATATCGAGTCGATAGGTGAGTTCATTCGCCTCTATCTCACGCGCAACTCCCGTTGGAAATCGCCGCTCTTTCTAGTGGGTGAGAGCTACGGGACGACTCGCGCCGCCGGGCTATCCGACCACCTCCTCGATCATGGCATTGCTCTAAACGGCATTGTGCTGGTCTCGTCCATACTCAATTTTCAGACCGCATCGTTCGACAAAGGCAACGACCTGCCCTACATTCTTTTCCTGCCGACCTATACCGCGACCGCCTGGTACCACGGTCGGCTCGCCCCCGATCTCCAGGCAAATTTGGCGCAAACGCTGTCGGAAATTGAGAAGTGGTCTGAAACGGAGTACGCCGCGGCTCTCATGCGCGGGGATGCTCTCACTCCGGCAGAACGAGAAGCGACCATCGCAAAACTTGCTCGCTTCACAGGGCTGGAAGCGCGGTACCTCGAGGACTGCAATCTCCGCATCGAAATCTCGCGATTTTGCAAGGAGCTGCTCAGGTCGGAGAAGCGTACCGTCGGACGACTCGACAGCCGAATAAGGGGGCTGGATGAGCTAGCCTCCTCTGAAAAACCGGATTTCGACCCCAGTATGTCCGCCATTCGCCCACCGTATACCGCTCTTTTCAACGACTATGTGCGAAACACGCTGAAATATGAGACGGACGAGGAGTATTTCATCCTTGGCGGCGGCATAAACAACCCGTGGGATTGGAACATCGATCGGATGGGCTACGCAGATACCAGTGAGGCCCTACGCAGCGCTTTTGCCAAGAATCCCTATATGAAGCTGTTCGTCGCCTCCGGCTACTACGATCTTGCAACGCCATATTTCGCCACTGAGTACACCCTCTCGCACATGGGTCTCGACCCCTCCTTGCGAGACAACATACGGACAGGCGAGTATGAAGCAGGGCATATGATGTACATTCATACCCCATCGCTGTCGAAGCTGAAGCAGGATGTGGGAGCTTTTCTCGCCTTCGCCCTCGAACCGGAGGAGCGCACTTTATGAGGGGGCTGCTCCATTTTCATTTGACCAGACCGGGAACCTTTGGGAAGGCTGCAGCTTTTAAGCTGTAGTGAATAGCGCACTACGGATGTTCGCATGGCAAGTCGTGAAGAACGATGGGTCAAAGAAGGAGTACGAAGATGAAGACTGGCTTGATTGTCTCTGGAATTTGTTTGGGCTTAGCGACTATGGCGGTGGGAACGACGCGAGGGCATCAGGCCATAGACGCGAGGAATCACTCCGCGCGAAGGACGGCAGCGGGTTACGGCACTAGGAATCCTGTGCTGATCGAGCTGTTCACCTCCGAGGGATGCTCCAGCTGCCCGAGCGCGGACAAGCTTATGGCGGAGCTTGCGGCTTCGCAGTCCGTGGAGGGCGCGGAGATCATTGCGCTCGAAGAGCATGTCGACTACTGGAACCGAATCGGATGGGACGATCCCTTCTCCTCGGCGAAATTCACCCAGAGGCAGTACGCCTACGGAACGCATTTCCGCCTGGAAAACGTCTACACCCCACAGGCGGTCGTGGATGGGATGATAGAGTTTGTCGGAAGCGATCGCAGCAGCGCCCTTTCGTCGGTGCAGTCCTCTGCCCATCTCCGCAAAACCGAGATCCAGATCAAGCTCGCGGGCGATGACGGCAAGCAGTTGAAAGTGGAGGTCTCCGCTGCGAGCTTGCCCGCCGGAACGGAGCAAGGGGAAGTGCTCCTTGCCGTGGCGGAGGATAAGCTGAGAGTCCACGTCGCGAGCGGCGAGAACTCAGGGCGCAATCTCGTCCATCAAGGCGTAGTGCGCCACTTCGTCTCGCTTGGCATGACTCATATGGGCAAACCCTTTATGATGGCTGCGACCATTCCATTAGCATCCCGTTGGACTCGCGACAATCTGCGCGCAGTCGCATTCATCCAATCTCCGGACAGCAAGCGAATACTTGGCCTGGGAACACTGAAGCTAGCGGCTGCTCCAAAAGGGTAAAAGCTGGAAGGCGCTATTCAGGGGAGTGCTGATAGTTCAGCAGCGTGTCGAGCCGGTCCACGTATGAGGCCAGCACGGCGAAGGCACGCTCAACGGGCTCCGGCGATGTAAGGTCGACGCCTGCATCTCGCAGTGTATCGAAGGGATAGCGTGAGCCGCCGGTCTTTAGGAAGTTTAGATATCGATCCGCGCCGGGTTGACCATCCTTCCGGACTAGGTCGGCAAGGGCGTTGGCACCGGCGATTCCGGTCGCATACTGGAATACATAGAAATTTGAGTACAGGTGGGTGGGAAACTGCGCCCATGTGATTCCAACCCGATCCGCATCCATCTCCACGCCCTCGCCATACCCCTCCTGAAAAAGCTCGGCCATGAGAGCGATCAGAGTCTGTGCCGTGAGAGCTTCTCCCCTTTCGATCCTCTGATGCACCTCCAGTTCGAATCGAGCGAGTGTCGGCATGACGAAGAAGTACCTGTGGAAGTTGGACATCGTCTCCTCCAGTAGCGCTATCTGGAAATCGGGGTCGGTCTGCGTCTCCAGCAGGTGTGCACGGACCAGAGCCTGATTGAAATTCGAAGCGACCTCAGCGAGAAAAGTCCCGTAGTTGCTGTAGATCGGCGGCTGGCTCTGCCATGTGTAGTAAGAGTGCAGCGAGTGGCCCAACTCATGTGCGAGAGTGCTCAGACTGAAGACATCGTCTGAGTAAGACATTAAAATGAACGGCCGAGTGCCGGATGCGCCACTCGAGAACGCGCCCATCCGCTTGCCTCGGTTCGGGTAGATGTCCACCCATCGATCCTCCAGAGCGCCTCTCTTCAGGGCAGAGACGTACTCCTCTCCTAAGGGCGCCATCCCTTCGGCAATCCACTCTACAGCCTTGGCATAAGGGACAGTGGGCGCATGACTCGTGAGGGGAGCTTTGATGTCCCACACTTGAAGCCGATCGAGCTTCATTGCGCGGCGGCGAATATCCCAATAGCGATGCCATGTGGGCAGGTGCTTGCGGAACGTGGCGATGAGATTGTGGAAGACTTCCATCGGGATGTGCGCTGGGGTGAGGGCGGCATCCAGCGAGGAGCTGTAGCCTCGTGCCCGTGCAAGGAACACGTTCTGCTTCACCCCGGCAGAGAGGCAGTTCGCGATGGTGTTGCGTACTCCGAGATAGCCGTCTGCATAGTTCTCGAAAGCTGTGCGTCTCGTCTCGCGGTCAGGACTGTGGAGCAGTGTGCTGATCGTTCCCTGCCCGATTTCGCTCTGCTCACCATCACTGGCGACAGCAGGTGAAAAGCGGAGATCCGCATCCGACAGTGTGCCATGAATTTGCCGCGTGGTGCCAAACGGATCGCTTATCTGTCCTATCAACTCCTCCACCTCGGCGGAGCGGATGTGCGGGCGCTGCTTTGCCAGGACGCTGAAGTAGTGAGCATAGGGGACAAGGCGCGAATCTGCCTGCGTCCATTCCTCAAGGGTATGCTCCGGCAACGCCAGCATTTCGGGCCGGGCAAAAGCGATCGCAGCGCGTACTCTGCTGAACAGTCCCATTGCGCGTCCATACCGGCCAGCCGCTTCGGAGTCGGCGGTATCCACACTATGAAACATGGAGGCATAGAGCACGACGTACCATGCGCGCAGAGTGATCGTCTCCTCGCGTTTAAGCCACTCCGCGAGCCTGTCAGCGCTGGTCGCCAGAGTGCCGCGAAACTCTGAAAGCCCCGGCAGAGCCGCGCCGACTGCGTCAAGTTCCTTTTCCCAGGCGGCATTCTCAGGGAAAATGGAGAGGGCATCCCAGGTATGTTCTCGATCAATTTCGTTGCGTGCCGGCAGTGTCGTCGCCATTTAGAGGCTCCTTCGATCTAAATTGTCGTAACGTCCTCTACTTTCCACAGAGCCGGAATAATCTCCTTGTCACACTATAAAGTCAGCGAACCGGACTTTGGCAACACTCATCAGCAGAAAGCAAACCTTGATGGCGCAAGCAACGGGTAGACTATGGCGTAGAGTAATTCACTGTACAGACTTAGACCACGCAGTCTGGAGGGCAGGCAAGACGATGACAACACGAGCAGAATTTCGATATGGACTTAATACCAGCACATTGCAGGGCCAGAAGCTCACGCTTCCAGAGGTGATCGAAGTAGCAGCGAGAGCGGGCTACACCGCGATAGAGCCCTGGATCAGCGAGATAGAAGCTTATGTCCAGGCAGGCGGCTCCCTCCCCGATCTGAAGCGACGTCTTGAGGATCGTGGGCTGAGAGTGGAGGGCGCAATTGGGTTCGCGGAATGGATCGTCGATGATCCGCAGCGGAGGGCGGCGGGAATGGAAGTGGCAAGGCGTGATATGGATCTGCTGGCAAGCATCGGCGGCAAGAGGATCGCCGCGCCTGCGATGGGCGCGACGGAGATCAGCGGTCTAGATCTTTTCCGTGCAGCCGAGCGCTATCGTGCGCTTCTAGATCTTGGTGATCAGACAGGCGTTGTTCCCATCATTGAGGTTTGGGGTTTCTCCAACACTCTCACAAGGCTGAGCGAGGCGACGTTCGTCGCTCAGGAGAGCGGCCACCCGAAAGCCGCAATTCTTGCGGATATCTATCACCTCTATAAAGGCGGTTCGCCTCTGGACGGGCTTCGGCTTCTGCATCACTCCGCTCTGCCTGTCCTTCACGTCAACGACTATCCGGCGATTGCCCCGCAAACAATCACGGATGCCGACCGAGTCTACCCCGGCGATGGGATCGCGCCTATGCAAGACGTGTTTTCTATCCTCGATTCCATCGGTTTCAATGGCGTATTATCAGTCGAGCTGTTCAATCGGGACTACTGGCAGCAGGACGCCTACACGGTGGCCAAGACGGCACTAGATAAACTTCGACTGCTGGTGGAGATGCACCGAGACGGGCCAACTGGCTGACCAAGGGCTGCGAGGGATCTTCATGGGTTGACAGGCGGGCGTGAAAAATGCCTTAATGAAGATAGTTTACCGGGAAATTTTTGCCTGTAGTGTCTGTCTCCTGGTCCCATTTCCACGCCTATGATCGAACTTCAGGATGTGACCGTCTCTTATAACGACAACACGCTCGCCCTTTCGCACGTCAGTCTTTGTGTGAAAAAGGGCGAGTTCGTGTTCGTTGTA
>JANXLO010000065.1 GCA_025355115.1 Chthonomonadaceae bacterium | reverse complement strand
AGGCTCTCGCGCGCTGCCTGCTCGGTGAGCACGCGAGCTCCCATTACATAGAAACTGCATCGGGCCTCACCGTGCCAGGCAGACACCCGTGCGCTGCCGATGTCCCAGCCTAGTCGAGAGAACGATTCCGCCGCCTTATAGAATGTGCCTGGAACATCCGGCCCGATAATTTCGACCACGGAATAGACCTCTGATAGGTCATTTCGCACAGATCGGACATTCAACGGAACGAGGGGCACATAGGAAGGGCCGCGATTTCGATACGAGCGTGAAGACCTCTGCTCCAGCAGGCCTGACACGCTCTTCTCCCCGGTCAGTACCGCTTGCAGATTGACAGTGATCTCGCGCTTTTTGCCTGGAGCGAGCTGCCTGCCATGAAAGTCGATCCAGAGTGTGTCAAGTGCGATCCTTTCGTCGTTCGCAATCCGCGTCACAAGCTGTGCGCTGTGGATATTGACGTCCGCCGCAAATAGCACTCCTGAAATCTTTGCCAGCAATCCGGGCTCTGGATCATCGAACGTGCAGACTGTCATCTCCGTAAAGGATGCTTCGCGCTCATCCATGAAATCGATCACTGGATCGCCCTCGCGAAGCTTTCTTATGAATCCAATGTGAAGCGCTATGTCCCGAAGGGACTGATTCAGCAGATAGGTCGGCGGCATGGCCTGAACATGCAACGCGACCTCCTCTTCGGGCAGGTTCTCCAAGGATAGGTCCTTCAGCAGTCTGCGCCGTGCCCTTGCGAGCATGGCATCGTCATAGCCAACTGGCTCCTCATCGCTCAGCACCGCAGCCGATCGCCTCCAGAGATCGCGCAAGAACCGGCCGATCACCTGCGTCCATACGCCGGAGCCCACCGCGCGAGTGTCTGCATACGTCAGCAGGTAGAGCATGTTAAGGCGGTTCGTATCATCAACTACGGCGGTGAAGTCGCGAATCGTCTCATCGAGGCTGAGATCACGGAGACGGGAGGTCTCCGCCATGAGAAGATGCTGAAGACATAGAAAGCGAACGTTCGCTGCCGCGCCCTCCGACCAGCCGAGACGTCGGCATACAGCTGCGACAATCTCTTCGCTAACTTCAGCATGTGGCCGATTGTGGAATGCCTTCCCGCTGTCATGCAGGAGCGCCGCGAGCATGAGCTGTTCGGGGTTTGGGAGATCCTCGTAGAGCCTGCGCATTTCGGCCTGCTCTTCCGGTTCCTGAGCTCTCAGAAGCTCCTCGAGATTCGATATCACGAGAAGCGAATGCTGTCCTACGGAGTGATCGTGCGAAGGGTCGTAAGGTATCAAATTGAAGATGGCTTCGAATTCGGGAAGATACCATCCGAGAATTCCAAGATCCGCCATTCCCTGCAAAGCAGGCGTGACGCGGCCGCGGTTCGAGAGAATCTTCGTGAATATCTCAGCGGATTGATGGGGGTTGGTAATGACCGGCTGCATCTCCACAAGGGCGACCATCGCGTTTTCAACCGCCTCGCCCAGCGTGAGATTGTATTTTTGAGCCAGCTCGCTCGCCCAAAGCAGCCAGACCGGGTCATCCGCATCGAGGGCATCGTTGGCAGGAACGATCTGCCTGCGCCTACAATCCAGCCCTATGCCGAGCATCAGCCTGCTGTTCCCGACGCGGCGCATGACCTGGTCTGCGATTCGACGGACTGTAGCCATCGCAGGAAATAGGTCGGCCATGAACTGTTCGACAGGAGGTATCATGTCCCCGTCACTCTCCAGCAGACGATAGCCGAGGCGCAGCGCCACATCCTCCTGTCGCGTTATGACCAGATCGTCCCGCTCAGCACCTGCGATAGCGTGAAGCGCGCCTCGGGCGCGGAACAGCAGTTCCTTAGCAAGCTCCAACCGGTTGAGATCGGAAGAGGACACCTTGCCCTCCTCCGCCAGAACATCGAATCCTCGCTGCCCCCGAACGCGAGCAGGCGTCCACTGTCCTCTCGCCTGTGCAAGCCAAACTGCCGTCTGAAGGTCTCTGAGGCCGCCTGGCCCCTCCTTCAAATTTGGCTCCACCACCCGCGCGGTTAGCCCCCATTTCTCCAGGGTTTTTTCGCGCTCCGCTATTTTGGTGAAGATGAAATCAGTGGGATTGAACCCCATCCAGAAGGCGTCCTCAAACTGAATGAAGAGTCGCTTGCTTCCAGCGAGGAGCCTCGCATCTAGCAGGCCCGTGGCGGTTTGATGATCCAGCGAACCACAATCCTCGAAGAGGCGATAGGCGTAGCCAACCTCAAGTCCACAACGGGCGATGCAGATATCCATTACTTGAGAAAACATCTCTCGGATAAGCCGGTCGGTGGGCGCCTCACCGTCCCGTTGAGGAATGAAGGTGATGTCGATGTCGGAGTAAGGGGAGAGTTCTCGCCGCCCATATCCTCCGGTCGCCACGATGACTATCGGATAAGTTTGTGAGTTGACGCCAGCCCTGTCGCACGAGAGGACAAACAGCCTGGTAAGCAGCGCGTCCATGAGGTCACTGAGCGCAAGCCCAAGTGAGAGCCCATTGCAGGGCATGGCCGCAGCGGCGATGAACGGCCCACGCAGCGCCGACAGGAGCGCCTCGCGAGCATCACGGAGGTAACTGGCTAGCTCCTCTGGCTTTGACAGGAGGGAAAGAGGCTCGGCGTGAGGATTTTCAGCGGCATCTGCCGCTCTGCCGCTCAGCGCGAATCCAAGGTCATGGAAACCAGACATCGTTGCGCCTACTCCTCGATGACTTCAACGCGAATTCCGATCGTCCGGATGATCCCGGCCGCTCGTTCGCACTCTTCACGTCCGCCATGATGTACGACGGACTTGCCCAGATTATCCACTTCCCAGGTCTCGATCTCTGCTTCCTCAAGAGTGCAGCCGGTCGCCTTCTGCAGGATTCCCACCACCTGTATCCAGGTGTTCTTGTCGTTGTCGTAGACGATCACGATGAATCCGCTGCCGTTCCCTGTGGTTCTGTCCGCTATCTCGTCTTCCAGGCCAGGATTGGTTTGACCAGGGCGCGTCGGAGCGACTACTCCCGCGTTCGTCCAATGATTCTTCTCGTTCATAATCGTCCGTTCCGTCATCAAACTCTCCGTCGATCTAAAGAACATGTATGTGCGATCCGTCGTGATCTTTCGTGATTTCAACTCTTTGCTCAAAAGCGTCCTTCAACTCATCGACGTGCGTGATAACCAGGATTTTCTCGAAATCTTCCTTTATAGTATCGATCACTTCGATCAGCTTCTCGCGTCCCTTGCCGTCCTGAGTGCCAAACCCCTCATCGAGAAACAGCGTCTGCAGCCTGGCCCCCGCTCTGCGAGTCAAGAGCCTGGACAGCGCGATCCGAATGGCAAAATTGACTCGAAAAGCTTCGCCCCCGCTGAACATCTCGTAAGGACGAATGCCCGCGTCATCCTGAATACGTATATCGAGGGTCTCTATCTCATTGCTGCCGGTTTTAGCGCTTCGGGTGGTCTCGAAACTGACCTGCATAGCGTTGTCGGTGATCTTGGCCAGCAGTTCGTTCGCCTCCTCGGAAAGCTCAGGGATGGCATTCTCGATGATGTAGGTCTGTATGCCTTTCTTCCCGAATGCGCCCATAAGCTGATTATAGAGCCACTGCTCTTGATTCAGGGTTTTGCGGAGGGCGTCTTTGCTCTTCTTCTCTGTCTCCGCCTGGTCGCAGCCTTGAATGTAGTTATCCAGAGTTCCCGTCTGAACTCGAAGGGCATTCACTTGCTGCTGAGCGCGGGCCGAATCGCTCTCAGCCAGCGCCTGCTCCCGCTTCACCGCTTCGTACTCTGCAAGCTTCTCAGCAAGTTCTGTCTGCTTTTCGCATGCCTGCCGATAACCGGCCCTCAACTCGAGCAGCATGACGTCCAGTCGATCCCTGTCCGCTATCTCCTGATCCCATCCAGCGTCCGCCTCCTGCAGTTGATGATAACGCCTCTCGGCGCCCTCATACCGCTTAATGGCGGATTTAGCGTTCTCATACTCCGGACGGATAAGGGCAAGGCCGTCCAATTCCGTTTTCAAACGCTTGGCATGTATCCGCTTTGGCATAGAATACTCATCGCGTTCCAGCTGGCCGCGTGCCTCCTCAACGTCCCTTGCAGCCTTCTCTGCATCGATGCCTAGCTTCAGCAGACCATCATGTTGCCGCTCCTGCTCCTGCAAGCGGCTTCGTTCTCCGCTAAGCGCATTAATCTCAGTCTGCAGCCGAAGCATCTCTGTCGTCGCTGCGTCGAGCTGTTGTTTGAGCGTCCGCCCCTCCGTCCCTATCTGCTTCAATTCGAGAAGGCGTGTTTGCTGTCGCTCACTTTGCCGCGCAAGCACCTGCTTGCGTTTATCTCCCTCGAGATCGCTCTCGCATACAGGACAACGAGCGATTGGGGTCTCCAATATCTTGAGGAACTCCTCTTGATCCGCAATATCCTGTTTGGTTCGCTCATGGCGTACTTTCAATTCGTTGAAGGCATCCTGAGCAGCCTGCTTCAGTTTTTCTGCCTCTGCAGCGGATTCCCGTATGCTCTCCTCTGCAGCAAGTTTGCCTCTAAGAAGGAGTAGGCTACCATCCAGCTCTCTGCACTCTTCACTGCGCCGCAACGTCGCTTTCTGCTCGGCCAGAAGAGCCTTAAGCTCGCCCTCCAGCCTGACTCTTTCTACATCGATCGCGGCGACGGCAATATCGTATTCCGATTTTACGCGGCGGAATGCCTCTATTTGCGGTTCCAGAAGTTCGGCCCGCTCGCGTGCCTGTCTCAGACCATCGTAGTCCGAAAGAATGGCGGGCTGCTGTGCGCGTATCGCTTCGAGCAGAACTACGCGGGCTACTTTGTCGAGTCTCTCTCGCTCGCGCAGACCAATTTCGCCCTGGATGCGAGCTGAATCCTTCTTCGCCTCCTCCATCGCAGAGGCGACCTGCTCGAGCTTGGCGAGCCTGTCCTGAATCGATTTCAGTCGCGCATTGCTCCCTTCATGAAGAGCTTCAGATGCGGCCAGAGCCGTCTCTGCTGCGGCTTTCTCCTCCTGGTAGCCCTCACGACGGGCGATGTGGCTTGCCAGCAGGCGAATCTCGCCGTCTGCCTCCTCGACCTGCTCCTTGCGCTCCCTGTGCTTCTCCTTGGCAAGTGCCTCCAGGCGATCATAGCGCTCCAATCCCAGAATTTCGCCGAGGATTCCTTTCCGTTTCGCTGGTGTTTGACGCGTGAACTCGTCGGCGTGGCCCTGCTGGAGATAGGCGGAATTGAGGAATGTCTCGTACTCCATGCTCAGAAGCTGCACTATCTGACGACCGGTCTCCTTCTGGCTGGCACCCCCGATTGGAATCCATGTCCCCTCATCATCTCGCTGCGCCAACTGCCAGTCACTGGCTGCCGTAGCTTTGCCTTTCCTGCGCTTCTTGACAACGCGGTATCGCTGATCATTGAGATCGAACTCAAAGCGGACTTCCGCCTCGACCGCACCGAGCCGAATAAGATCGTCCTCCGACACGCTTCCGACTGACGAGGCCCGCGTCTTGCCCCACAGCGACCAGGTGATGCCGTCGAGCAGCGCGGATTTGCCGTTGCCGTTGTCCCCCGAAAGACAGGCGACGCGAAGGTTCGCGAAGGACAGCGTCTCGCCTTGAGGACCGTAGCTCATGAAATTTTTGAGAGAAAGTGAGATGGGAATCATAGGGATTTATGCGATCGAAGCATCCTGCTCGGCGATGGCGGTGAGAAGCGGGTCTGCGAACTGAAGCAGTTTTTCCCTATGGGGCAACAGCTTTTCGTTCTGGGCGATGTAGAGATCGAGCGCTTCACGCGGGCTTCGCGTCTCGTTGAACTGCCGGCTGCGCTCGGTGACGGGGCGCTCCACCTTTCGCGAAAGCGCTACCTTGAAGAAAGCGTTCTGAAGGGCGTCGTGTATCTCTTTTTCGCGCACGAGCGCCTGCCTCTCCTGACCGATTTTATAGGAGACTTTGACTATGGCATTGCGAAGGTTATGCCTGCCGATCTCGGCAATTATATGCTCTGTGGGCTCGTCGCAATCGGCATCTATGCGAATATCAAGCATCTGTCGTCCCGTCGTCACCGGGATGAAATCGTAATCCGAACCGCCCTTGCGCAGATGCACGAGTACGAACCCCTTCTCCTCATCCTTCTCGCCAAAATCTATCCTGTCAGGGCTACCACAGTAGACCACATGCGGCTGGTCGTTGGGGTGGAGATCTTGATGCTTGTGAATATGACCGAGCGCAACGTAGTCGAAGGCAGGATCGGTCAGCGCGCCAAGCGGAACTTTTGGCTCCGTATCGTTGAAGTAGCCTTGCTGCCAGCTTGATAGCCGTGCGCCGGTGACCCAGAAATGTCCCAGCAGAACCGTGGGAATAGCATCCCCGGCCTCCCTGATTCGGCCCGCCATCTCATCGATAAAATCCACATATTTGGCTTCCAGGAGCAGGCGTGTCTCATCGAGGGTCTTGCCCTGAAAGTCTTCACGCGAGGAGGAGAGGCTCTTCATCAAGTAGGGCATTGGGGCGATGCGAACCGGACCAGCCTTGGTCTCGACGATGAGCAGTTCAGGCCGGTTCACGACATGCACATTGGTGACGCCGAGCGTCCGGTAGATCTCTACGGCATTCGCTCGGCCTCGGACGGAAGGCATGTCGTGATTTCCGGCCAAGAGCACTACCGGCACGCCTCTATCCGTCAGATGTCGAATGCAGGCAGCGAACTCGCGCTGATCAGTCTGGCGTGGATCACGCGTCTTGTAGGCATCCCCCGCGAAGACGGC
>JANXLO010000056.1 GCA_025355115.1 Chthonomonadaceae bacterium | reverse complement strand
GACCGCGACCCACCCGCCAAAGCCGAAGGAGATGGGAACACTGTCGCCCTGCACGGTTACCTTGAGATCGTTGCGCGGCAACGCAGTGGTATACGTGGCTTGAGCTTCGACGTACATCCCCTTCTTCCCCATTGCTGCATCTATCGCGCTCATCTCGTCGGCTGACAGGGGAGGAGTCTTGCCGATCCGAGGAGCGGCTGCCGCGCTCTCGGTAGAATTGACGCCAGCAAGCCCAACGACTCCCAGCGCCGCGGACGATTGCAGGAGAGAACGGCGCGTAAACTGCTTCGTATCCATGTCAAATTTCCTTTCGATTTATCATTGAGAGCGCGTCAGACATGTCTGCTGCAGTCTGTCATTTCAATTTCGGATACCACTTTTTCGTCTGATCCAGTGCCCATTCTGCCGTTTTATCGGTGTGGCACAGGTTACAACTGTTGGGATTTGTTTTTCCGGCGGCATCCGGTTTACCCAGTGAGACCGAAGGCGAGACAAAATTGAAGGTATGGTCCCGCGCTTCCGCCCCGACGGAGTTCTCCCCTGTCCTGGGCATATGACAGTTGATACACTGACTTCCCGTACTGGTCGCGGCATGATGCGTGTGCTCGGTGATAGTGGCGTAGTTCGGCCCGACACTCTTCCCCGGCCCGTGGCAGGTTAGACATAGAGCATTGGTAGAGGCGGATTTAACCGTCATGGAAAGATTCCGAGAGCCGTGCGAATCATGGCAGTTGGAACACTGTATTCCATGGGCATGCATCACGCTTTGGGCGAACGTATTGCCCTGGACACGGTTCTTGTGCGCGGTACCGTTGTTCCAGAACTCCGCTGTCTGTTTGCCGGGTTCCGGCTCGAAGCCGTGCCAATAGTCGGCGAGTTTCTTGCCGGGCTGGTAGCCCACCGGCCATGCATATTCATTCCCCGCTGGCTTGCCCGCCTGATGGCAGGCCAGACAGACCTCCATCGACCGCTCGGTCGTTAGCCGCGCCGGATTAACAATGTTCGTGGCGGTCGGCTTTTCGACGTGCGCTTTGCCTGGTCCGTGGCAGCTTTCGCAGGTGATGTTCTGCTCTGTCCAGGTGTGAGATGTGGCATCTACGCCGGTGCTGTGGCAGCCAGCGCAAAGCTTGAAGTTGGAGCGCGTTTTCCAATCCGGATGCTGAGGATACCACCAGTCGGCCTTGCCGGTATAGGGCTGCCACTTCTGTTCCTTGATGCTCCACTGGCCGGGAAAGACGACCTCTTGACCATCCACAACGCCTATGAAGCGCTGCTTCCATCGATGTCCGATGACCCACCGGACGTCCTTCAATTCGAAGGTTCGATTAGGGCTGGGGACGCTGAAGTCCGCGACGATCGTCTTGTTCGGCCCCTCTGCGATGGCTGGTCGGATCATTTTGTTGTGAGCGGAGTTTTTCCAGCTCTGTGAGTAGTCCTTATGGCAGGTGGCGCATTTTTCCGATCCTGCATACTGCGTCTGATCGAGACGCGGCCAGGCGATCTCCTGAGCGGGAGCCGCATGGCCCATATTGGTGAAGCGGCTGCTTGCCAGAAGCGCCAAAAATAGGCACAGGGTGCTAATACAGAGCAGAAGTTTCATAGAGTACTTCCTATTGTGAATCGCGTTTCGATGCGTTTTTGTTCCGTTCAGCCACAGTTTTATGCCGGATTACATGCCGCCAGTCTTTCCATCGTCGCCTTTGCAAGCGGCTCAAGCGCAGAATCCGGGAAAGGGGATACGCAGCTGACATTGATCTCGCACAAAACGAACGTATCCTCGCCAGAGGCGGTTTTTGGGCCGTACAGGAAATCAGCGTCCCAGAGGAGCGGCAACGCGTCAGTTTCGATATCGAGCGTTTTGCAAAGAGCGCTCAGCCACTCCTCTTCCATCCTTCGCTTAATCGCCTGAAACTCCGGAGTCGTGGGCGGGTGGTAAAGGCGAGGGCCGGGCAGTGGGGCGCCTGTTGGAGCGCCATCGGCCGGGGCTGGGAAGAGGGCGTTGATGGCCTGATGTCCAAATCCAGCCACGCGATCCCCGACGAGATAACAGCGCACCATGCCTTCGGTCAGCCGATCCTGATAGGGCTGATCGATGATGCGGCCCGTGCCCGTGAAATAGTCTTCGCATTGGACGAATAACGCATCGAGAGGAATATCCTCTTCGACGCTGCCTCGCAGCGCATGCCGAACGCGCACGAGAGAGGGATCCGATGGGCATCGTTCCACCTTCCAGACGCCGTTGCCGCTACTGCCGCGATGCTGCTTCAAAACACGCGGCTTGCCCTCTGCCAGACGGAGTGGCAGCTGTTCACGCAATTCCTGCACGGTCGCATACAGGTGCGTGTCGCTCCCCCAACTCATCTTCCGCGTAGCATGCAAAATTTCCTTTGTTCCCATCTTTTGAATAGTGTCCGGATGCGCGCTGACAACTACACCTGCATGAGCGACCTCACGCAGAACCGCATCGAGAATCGTTCTGTCGTGGCCTTGCTCGATGGGATTGACCCATACGAGCGCGCCATCCACCTGCCACAGCTGTTCGCGAACCTCGTCCGCAAAGTCGTCGTTGTAGACGGCAGGCTCCGATTCCACGCCAACAGCACGAAGGGCCGCCGCGACAGCGCTGAAGCGATGCCCTTCCTGTGCAGCGTCTCTTGCTTCGCGGTCGCCGTGCCACACAAGCGCGACTTTAGTTAGCTGAGGATGGGGCATAATGGCACCTCCCTGACTGATTTCTGGTTCATTACACTGTCTCGCGAATGCGGCAAGCCGAATGTGTTTTTACTTGAACGACCCCTGCATCCTTTCGCCGCTTATACGTTAAAAAGGCGATATGCCATATCCAGGCTGGTCGCTGGGTCGTTTACGGGGCTGAACTCCTGGCCTATGTAGCCTTCGTAGTTGGTGGCGGCGATGGCTCGGCAGATGGCGGGTAGTTTAGCTCCTGCGTCTCGGCAAGTTCGTGACGGTCGGGGTTTCCATCTGGGTGAAAGTGGACGATATGCTTGGTCTTATCGCGGAGATTGCGGATGATGCCGCCTTCCATGACCTGCATGTGATAGCAATCGAATTGCAGCTTGAGGCTGTCGGTACCAACAGCATCCATCACACGAATTGCGTGCGTTGTA
>JANXLO010000739.1 GCA_025355115.1 Chthonomonadaceae bacterium | reverse complement strand
GGCGCTGGTGGAGACGCTGGGGATTGGGGCGCACGCCGTGGACAGGGCAAAAATCGAACCGGGGGAGTTCGTGCTGGTGATCGGCACGGGGCCGATAGGCCTCTCCGTCATTCAGTTTGCGAAGGCTGCGGGGGCAAAGGTGATCGCTCTCGACATCAGCTCGCACCGACTGACATTCGCTCGAGAGCGGATGGGCGTCGAGTTCATCGCATCCGCGATGGAGAGCCCGCTGGAGGCCATACAGGAGTTCACTCAGGGCGATTTGCCGACGGTTGTGTTCGACGCCACCGGCAGTCCGGACTCCATGAAGAGCTCTTTTCAGTATGTCGCGCCAGGGGGACGGCTGGTCTTCGTCGGCCTGTTTATTGGAGAAGTGAGCTTCTACGATCCAGATTTTCATCGCAAGGAGATAACTCTGCTCGCGACCCGCAACTCGACAGGCGCCGATTTTGAGCGCATCATCAAGCTGCTGGAATCGGGGGAGGTCGACACTGGCCCCTGGATCACGCATCGAGCCGCCGCGGCCGAGATGCCCTCCATGTTCCCCGCATGGCTTGAGCCGCACGCTGGCGTCATCAAGGCAGTAGTCGCCTTCTAAAGCAGCACATCGCTACAATCAAAGGCCCCGGTTGAGAACTGCAGTTCTCCACCGGGGCCTTTGATTGTCGGAGGAAGAGCAGCGCTTAGTTCGTGCTGAACGTGACGCCGAAGGAGCCGAGACCGCTCGTTCCGGCGGCCAGATAGGTCGTCGAGTTCTGACCGTCCGTCGAGTTTATGGCATTGCCGCCGGGGGAGACTGCACCCGGTCTCAGGTACTTGGCATGGCCGTCGGCCATCTCATAAAGTGCGCCGTCCGAGTGACGTCCCTTGATCATCTTATAGAGCGTTGCCGCCGTGTAAGGGGGATTGTAGCCACCGGTATAGCCGGTTTCGTACCGCGCCGCGCCGGGGCCTCCGTTATCAAGAGAGGTCAGAATGTTGAGGCCATCGCCAGCGGGCGAGTAGACTGGTGTGCCCGCTCCGGAGAATTCGCCGGGAACGGTCAGGTTGGCCTGCGCGCCGGAGGTCTCCGCGAGGAGAACGGTGGAGGCCGGGGAGTTCTGAGCCGCGATGGCGGGGGCGAACGCCGGAATATTGTAGTTCAGCAAATAGGAGACGGGAGAGAGCGCAGCCACCGTGGCGGTCGCGGCAACACCAGGAGTTGCGTCATCCGGGCATTTGAAGACCTGTGAATTCTTCACGTAGGCATAGCTCTGTCCAACCCAGCCTTGACCATAGTGCGCTTTGGCCTGTGCGGCGGTGTCAGTCGGTGAGACCCGGCCCGAGGGATACTGCTCGTCATAGTCCTGAACGTACATTAGCACGCTGGTTCCCAACTGCTTCATATTGGAGAGGCAAGAGGCTTGACGTGCCTTCTCGCGTGCCTGAGCGAAGACGGGGAAGAGGATCGCCGCGAGGATCGCGATGATGGCTATGACGACAAGCAGTTCAATCAGCGTAAAGCCCGTGGCGGACCGACGTGACGAAGGGGTTCGAGACATACAGTGGTGCTCCTTATTTATTGCAATACAGTTGCGAAAAGGGATAGAGTAGTGGGATTGCTACATCGTCACCGTGGAGAAAGCGTAGGCAGGACAAACGCGGCAGAGAACCTTTGCTGCTGTTTCGTACAGATAGCACGGTTTCTATGAGTAGAGTCAAGTGCGTTCTCCCAAGCCTGTTCAAGCTTGCGCACTTCATTGTTGCGGTGTGTAATTATAGCCGGTAAAAATGCTCCATGTCAAGTAGACGCATGACTGCTGTTTTTCACCAGGGCAACTTCAGCGTCTTTTCTGGGACTCAGCGTCGGAGCGTTGGATCTGCGGGAGGATTGGGTGTGCGTTTGAACCCCGGCACAGGATAGAGAGGGATTCTGATGCGGGTCGTCTTGCCGGGCTCGACAAGCGTCTGCTGAGTCTGTTCATTAAACCCCTCTGCCGTAGCCTGAAGAATGTAGTTGCCCGCAGGAAGATCGGAGATGTAGAATCGACCCTGGGAGTCGGTTGGAGGGGCCGCATCGGGGACAGGCTCATTGACGCTTGTAAAGGAGATAGTGACCGCGGCGCGTGGGACTGGATGCTGCTTGTCGTTAATGACAACACCGTATATGCCGCCATGGGCTAGCGGCGGGTGCGTGATCTCGCGGTCGCGGTACCGTCCGACCATGAAAAAGGCGTAGAGCGCCAATGCCAGCAACGCAGGAACCAGAAACACGCGCAGCGAACGTAGTTGAAACCGGACTGAATTGTCGCGCAGCGTCGGTCCACTCAACCGCATTATCGTCTACTCCCGGATCCCTGCCCGCGCTCGAAACGGAGGCCGAAACTGTCTTCGCGAGGATCGAAGGCCTTGGCTCACGTTCATTTCGCAATGAGTCACCGGCATTCCTACCGGTAAAATCATCCTTCCCACTGTACGTTGAGTTGAAGTGAAGAGTTCGACAACTTACAATTTGGCTGGACACCTGCTCTCCATCGTCGGCGCGGCCAAGCCTCCGATGGTCATTCGCCTTGACAGCATAAGGATGAGACTGTATATTGTACCGTAAAGCATCTTGAAACGAGGCAAATCGATGAAGAAGGATAAGGCCGGAGCGAAACCTGCGGAGGGCGAGCGCGACCGCAATGCCAAAAAAATGGTCTCCGTGAATCGGCGGGCGCGCCACGACTACGAAGTCGAGGAGGCTTTCGATGCGGGTTTGGTTCTTGTCGGCACCGAAGTCAAGTCGTTGCGCGCAGGGCGCATCAACTTTCAGGACTCGTTCTGCCGAATCGAAAGCAACGAGTGCTGGCTTTACAATATGCACATCAACCCGTATGAGCTGGGTAACCGAAATAACGTAGAGCCGCTCCGCAAGCGCAAGCTGCTGCTGCACACCTGGGAGATCGTTGAGCTTCGCACACAGACCGAGCAGAAGGGCCTCACGATCGTTCCCCTCTCCCTCTATTTTCAGCGCGGCTTCGCCAAGCTCGAGATCGCACTGGCGCGAGGCAAAAAGCTGTATGACAAGCGGGAAGCCATCGCCGAGCGTGATCAGGATCGTGAATCTCGGCGCGAAGTCGCGCATCGTGGCCGCGAATAGAGGCTCGCGTACTCCTTGTCAGCTGCCCTGACTAGGCTCTTCATAGTCGTCTGAGACGGCTAAATTCATCATTTCTTAAAGAAATTAAAGAAATATCGGAACATGAGCGTGATTTTGCCTGTCAAAACCTCGTTAGTGTGGGATAATAGAAAATTAACTCTTTGCTCAGGCAAAGCTGGAAGAGGTCAAGCATTTGAAGCAGCAAATGAGTCCCGCAATTATCGCCATCGCCGTAATCGTATTGTTGGCGCTCCTGGGAGCCGGAGCCTACATGGTCTTTGGAAAGAAGGCGAGTGGCGACGTGGATACGCGTTCGACGGACCCACGATACAAACAGTATGAATCGGGCGCCAGCGGTAGCGCAGGACGTCCAGGCGGCGGCCCCGGGAGCCCCGGCGGGAACGCTCCGGCTGGAAGCCCTCCTGGCAGCGGAGGCCCTGGCAGCGCCGGCGCGCACTAGGCTAGCCCGCGCCCAATGTTTTTTTATTCCGCGTTCGCCATGAAGGTCGAATGCAAGCGTGCAACACCAGATCGGCAGTAGCACTCAGGAAGAGCTGCCAAGCTATCATTTACTGGCCGCGAAACGCGGCAAAAGGACAGATTCATAATGCTCCACATGAGAAAGAGACACGGCTTCACTCTGATCGAACTGCTCGTCGTCATCGCCATTATCGCTATCCTAGCTGCGATCCTCTTCCCCGTCTTCGCTCAGGCACGAGAAGCGGCCCGCACCACCAGCTGCCTTTCAAACCAGAAACAGATCACTCTCGGCATCCTTCAGTATGTCCAGGACTACGACGAGCGCTTTCCGATCGGATTCTATGGCCTCGCCGCAAATGATCCCAATAAGGGCAAAAAGGACCGCTTCGGCGGGCAGTATCTCGACCAAAATACAGGCTGGGATGAGGCCTGCCAGCCCTACATCAAGAATACGCAGCTGCTGTTCTGCCCGTCGGCAGCCAGCCCCGGCAACGACTACAACAACCCCGGAAAGAACGACGACGGCTGGACCGGCTCACTGAACTACACCACCAACTGTCGCCTCGTCGGCCGCGACTGGGGCCAGTGGGACAGCTCGCAGAGGCTGGCCGTTCTCAGCTACCCCACCCAGACGATCCTGCTTACCGAAAACGGCAACCAGGGCAGCGAAGGGGCTTGCCGCGGCGACAATGGAACCGAGTGGGGATGGGCGGGCGATCAGAAGGCCGCTCTCGTGAAGCAGGGCGCGACCGGCGCGGCGCCCGGCCCGCTGTCCCGCCACAAAGGCGGAGCCAACTATGCGTTTTGCGACGGCCATGCCAAATGGTACAACGCTCGCTCGCTTGGGCTCATGGCGGACAACACGGCCACCGATGCCTCTGTCAATGCGATCATGGACAGTTCGGGCAAGGCCCCGACCTACCACGTGAACGAGGGCTTCTGAGTCTACTCCTCGCATTCACTTCCGACAAACGGCCCCGGTCAATCTGGGGCCGTTTGTTTGTCAGTCCACGGTTAAGGATGGGCATCGCTCGGCAAACGGGCGGTGTGCAGCGCAGAACTTTTAGCCTCTTCCCCAGCGTAGTGAACAATATGGACCTAAAACGAGTTTACCGGCTACTTGCAGTGGGACTTCTCTGCGTCACAGGCGCCTGGGGAGTCAAGCACCGCATCCAGACGCTCAGGCAGGCCCACGTCGTCTCCGCTCGTGACCCCGGACAGCAGGCCGCGGAGCAGGAGCTCGTTCGCCTTCGTCAGGCCGCCGCTGCCGCCCCTTCGGATCCGGCTCCCCGCTGGGCTCTCATCGACTTCTACAATCGCTATCATCTGACCGACAAGGCAGGCGAGCAGATCGTCGCCCTCATCAAGCTCGATCCGAACGATGCGCATGCGCATCTCGCTCTCGCAAACGCACTGCTCGTCAAAAATAGATTCGCCCTTGCGGAGGCCGCTTATCGGGACGTGCTGGACGTGGACAAGAAATCGCTCGGCGCCTGGCAGGGACTTTCGGCGGCGCTCATCAAGGAGCATCGCTATCTGGAGGCCAACGTTGTCGGGCAGCATGCGCTCGAGCTTAACCGCAGCGACCCGAACACGCATCTGCTGCTGGCCACCTCGGCGCTCGAATATGCCAGCCAGTTCCCCGACCCCGCCGCCCACGCGGCGGAGCTGGACTTTGCCAGGGCGGAGCTGGAGGGCCTGAAGAAGGTTCTCCCCGACAACGTGGAGGTCTACTACCATCTAGGGCGCGCCTACGAGGGCCTCCACGACCGGCAGGGGGCCATCGCCAACCTTGAGCTCGCCCATAAGATGCAGCCGGACAGGCAGGACATCGGGCAGATGCTGGTGATCGCCTATCGCGCGAACAACAACGACGCCATGGCCCTGAAAGTCGTCGAGGAGCTGGCTTCCTATCCGCGTGCCTCCGCTCCAAACTACGATCTGATGGGCCAGCTCTATCAGATCAGCCGGCAGCCAGATGCCGCGCCAAAAGCCCTTCAGGCGTTCAAAAAAGCGTCTGAGCTCGTGCCGCAGAACCCGATCTTCCGCGAGCATCTCGGCTCCGCCTTCTATCAGATAGGAGACATGGAATCCGCTCGCGTCAACTTCGAGCAGGTGACGCGCCTCGATCCCCATCGCGCCTACGCCTATCAGCAGCTTGCTCTGGTCTATACGCGCCTTGGCAAAAGGCAATTGGCCTCGGAGGCGGCCCGGCTCGCGCGTGAAGTGACTTTCAACGAGCAGCAGTTGACGCAGATTCAGGAGCTGTGCAAAAAGCACCCGGACAGCGTCAACCTGCATCTTCTTCTGGCGAAGCGATACCAGCAGCTGAGCATGCCCGGCCCCGCCCGCGACGAATACATCAATGTCCTCCAGCTGGACCCGAAAAACCGAAACGTGCCTAAAGCGATCGTTCGCGCGGCGCAGGCCAGCTACATACCCCTAAAAAAATAGCCTGTCTCCCGCCTGCGAGCTTCAGAGGAACGAGTCGCCCGAGGCGCCAGGAAGGACTACAATATGCTGTCAAGGCGTGAAATGCTATCACTCTCCGGTCGGGTCGTTCTCGGAACCTCGCTGACCGCCGCGTCTGCCGCTCTGCCGGGATGTCATCCTGCCTCGCCAACCGGGCCGGATTCCGCCTCGCCATCCACTCTGCATGGGACAGATCACCCTGCCGTGACCGAAGTCAAGTTCACCGACATAACCAAAGAGGCCAATCTCGATTTCATTCAGGCGAGCGGAACGTGCAAGCGACGCTACTTTGCGGAGCAGATAGCCGCCGGTGCGACCCTCTTCGACGCGAATGGCGACGGGCATCTGGACATCTATTTCCCCCAGCCCAAAGCGCTCGGCATCTGCAAGGACTTCTATAAGGAGCCTCTGCGTCACCGGCTCTATATCAATGACGGCACGGGGCACTTCACGCTTAAGCCGGACGCTTTTGGCGGAGTGGAGACCGACTACGCCATCTCCTCTGCGGTCGGCGACTACGACAACGACGGGCACCCCGATCTGTATGTCTGCTGCTACGGGCGCAACACCCTCTTTCGCAATCGAGGCGACGGGACGTTCGAGGATGTGACGGAAAAGGCGGGCGTAGGGCTGCGCGGCTTCTCCTCCGGCGCCGTCTGGTTCGACTACGATAACGATGGGCATCTCGATCTGTTCGTCTGCCGCTACTGCGAATGGACGGTGGAGGGAG
>JANXLO010000724.1 GCA_025355115.1 Chthonomonadaceae bacterium | reverse complement strand
AAAACTCCATGCGCAGTTGCTTCCTGTCCTTAGCCCACGCAGCGAACTCCTCCCGAGTTGCCAAAAATCGTTTGTCGAGCAGAATTTCGACCGGAATGCCGAAAGATGCTTGCCATGCCTTCATCATATCAAGCACGCGGTATTCGCCTGGCTCCGTCACAACCACTTTGTTTGGTGTGAGTTCAGTGATAGCGCGCTCTATTTCGCCGGTTAGACTGCCGCTGTTACTTGTGTCATTCAATTTGACATAGCGCACACGCACACCTTTGGCTGTGCACTCGGCGGAAAAATGGCGCATGGCGGAAAAGAGAAAAGCTATCTTTTTGGGATGGTGCAGGACGTAAGTCGCTTCCTCCATCACTTCGCAGAGCATGACGGTATCGTGCGCGCTATCCAATCCATCCAGCGAGGTGATTGAATCCGACAGTTGGTCAGCAAGAATAAGACGCAGCGCAGCCATTATACGACAGTCTCTCGAAGAACTGTTGCCCGCTTTGCATGGGTCGCGCTTCGTCCTGAAGCACGTTTGCGCCAAAGTTTGAAGTCGCATGATTTTAAGTTACAGCGCATAATTTTCACCTCGTTAGCTTCTGATCGGCTTCTTTCCGTTCTGATTTGAGTGTGTTACAGTCAAGCAGGAGCAGCAGGCGCATAACCTGGTCTTAACGTAATTCGATGGCGACCATCCCCCTAAAGACAGAAGATCTGCCATGTCCTCTGCCTGGATGAGAGTGTACAGCTAGACCGTGAAGAGTTCGATTCTGCTTATTGGAAAGGTCCGAAGTGACGGGATAGGTAGAGTCTGTATAGCTCGCAACGGAATACAATTTTGCCGTCCGCACGCTGGCGGACTATGCCGGCGGAGAGCAGCCGGTAGTAGGGCTCCTGGTGCGGCTGCGCTGAGCCTGCGAGGACAGAGCGCACATAGTCGCCGACCTCGGGGAGCCGGGAGACGGAGATGAGGATGCGCTTCAGATGGTCGTTGAACGGGCCTTCGTCCTCCATCGCGTTTTTTAGGAGAGAGGGCAGCGTTTCGCGGTTGGTCGCGAGGGCGTCGAGAGCGCAGCGCGTGAGGAACGGCTGGCCTCCGATGAGCGCATGCAGCGATTCCGTCGCGGCGTAGTTGGTGAGCGGCCCCCCGTAACGCCCGTTGAGATCGATGACCTGCTGTATATTGAAGTCCTCGAGATTGAGCCTCCTGCCGACGTTGAACGGGGACTGATTGAGATCCTGGATGAAGAGATGCGCCTCCGTCGCGTAGGCGATGACCACGGTCAGCTTGCGCCAGGGGCCGTCCGGCTCGGTGGAGCGAGAGTTGTGCCAGGAGCGGACCAGCCCGAAGAAGTCGGAGGCGAACGGAGCCGTGAAGAGCTTGTCCACCTCGTCCATATACCAGACGAGCTGCTCCTCGGTTGAGTCCACGACGTCACGCAGAAAGTTTTCCATGTTGAGGTTCGCGCCGAAGATGTCGTCCCAGCAGCCAGCGAAGTCGTAGATGAACTTCAGCTGTCGGGCGAGGGTGGCCGCAAGCAGGCGATAGAAGGTCTCGTCGGAGGTCATCTGCGCGGTGTTGAACTTCTGGAAGTCGGTCACGACGACACGGCTGCCTGTGTCGCGGGAGCGTCGCGCGCCCTGCGCCAGCAGAGAGGTCTTGCCGATCTGACGCGCGCCTTTCACGAGCAGAATACTCTCGTGCGCATTCAGCGCCTGGAGGAACTCCGCATCGCAATCCCGGGCGACGTAGAAGGGAGAATCGGGGGGGACGGCCCCGCCCACCGGCTCCAGCTTGATCTCCACGGCGCTCGCCTTTAGCGGCTCGGTGATCGCGGAGAGTAGCTCGGCCACCAGCCGCTCATCGTCGTCGGGGCCAGTCCATGCGAAGAAGTGGAGCGGGTCGAGGATCGAGGCGACGGTTCCCTCCAGCGCGTCGTCTGCACCGACGCGGACGGGCAGCAGCACGGGCTTGCCGGTGCGAATGAACTGGTCGTGCGCCGTCTCGACCTCGTACTCCAGCATCTCGCTGCGCATGGCCTGCGGAGAGACGATCGCGACTACGGCATCGGCGCGGCGGATCGGGTCTTCGACGGCCTTCGCCCAGGCAGGACTGATTTTATGCTGGTTGTCCACGAAAACGTCGTGCCCCAAAGTGCGCAGACGCTCCTCCAACGTCCTCAGCACATTGCCGTCCGGCAGCAGATTGGGCCGGTAGAGCAGGGCAATGCGCTTCCGCGGGGTGACGGCCTCGCCATGAGCGGACGATCCCTGCTTCATTTTGTTTGCGAGCTTGGAGGGAAGGGCCGTATTGCCGAAATCCTCGCCGTGCAGGCTGTGCAGCGAGATGATCTGATCGTGCTTTCCGGTGCCCTCTCCGAGCGGATGAATGCAGGCAGCCCACTCCTCGAAATGCTGAAGCCACGCGGCGTACTGCGCGGAGAGCAGAATATGCCCCGCATCCGCAAAATCCATGACCCGCTGCGCGGTGTTCAGCCCCTCGCCCACCAGATTGTCCCGGCCCACGGCGTCCATTTGAGGCAGCACCAGGCCGCTGTGTATTCCCATGCGAAGTGGAAAATCGACTCCGGCAAGGGCGCGGCCAATCTCGACAGCAGCTCGCACTGGCGCGAGGACATCGCTCAAAAACACCAGCGCCATTCCATCGCCTGTCGGCAGCGTTCGCACCATACCGACGTCCTTCGCTGCGGCAAACGCTTGACAGGCGCTTACGACGGAATTGAGCAGTTCGATCTGCTTCGACTGCTCGGACGACGTTCCCCGCGAGTAGCCGACGATATCGAGAAAGAGCACGTGTGCGATCCGTGCGCTGCGACTGTCACTCATGTTTGGCTCCTGAAGGATGCAGTTGCTTGCCGGAAGCAGTCTTGTGGCTTGGACGTAATGATGCAAAATGCCGTGCGTACGGTTCATGAGCGTTCATGCGCGGCTGTTCAGGATCAGAATCGGAGAGCCAAATGATGGCTGTGTTGCCCCAGCTCCCTGTCGCGATCCGCCTGCCGTCCGAGGAGAACGCGACCGACGTGACTGCATTCGTATGCTCCTTGAGCGTGAGGGTCTCACGGCCCGTCCCCGCTTCCCACACCTTCGCCGTATTGTCATCGCTTCCCGTCGCGATCCGCCTGCCGTCCGAGGAGAAGGCGACCGAAGCGACTGCATCCGTATGCCCCTTGAGCGTGAGTGTCTCACGGCCCGTCTCAGCGTCCCACACCTTCGCAGTAAGGTCCGCGCTCCCTGTCGCGATCCGCCTGCCGTCCGAGGAGAAGGCGACCGACATGACCCAATTCGTATGCCCCTTGAAAGTCATCAAATCCAGGTGGCAAAGGCGATTCCAATAGCCCCACTCAAAGCCTCGAAACCTGCGGGTTTTTGAATCCCCCAGAAGCTCGCTGATTCGCGCAAAATCGCTTAGCTCGTAAGCGGCTGGGATCAGCAGCATGTTGGCATTGTAGGAAATATGCTCAGCGTCATCGGCTCGTTTGTCAGCGCGCTGCTTTTCCGTCCGTGCAGAGGCGGCCTGCATCAAGGCGTCCTGTTTCGCTGATTTGGCGGCGATCAGGCTTTGATTGGCGAGATTTTTTTGCTTCACTGATTCGGTCAGGGCATCGGCAGCTTCCTTTGACTTTGCGACGGCTGAATTGCGCTGCGCGTTCGCCTCCGCCGCATTCTGAGATGCGAGCCTGGCGCTGGCAGACGCCTTTTGGCGTTCGCCGTCCGCCTCCTTTGCCTTTGCGGTGGCAAGTGAGGCGTTTTTGCGGGCGAGGACAGCGTTCGCGTCGGACTGGAGCTTTTGGGAGAGGGCGACGATGGCGAAGGCGCCTACCAATGCGACTACCGCGCCCGCGATGGCGAGGGTTCGACGCGCGCCACGCCGATAGGCCGCTCTCTGCCGCTGCAGCTCCGCATCCGGCAGATGCGACTCCACCCACGCCCCATCGAAGACATGCGCGTAGATGCGGTTCCGGACGGAAAGCAAGCCCTGCTCCATCTTCGCCACTCCCGACAGCCTCAGGATCGAGCAGAGCGGGTTCGTCTCGTCGTCTTGAACGCGCCTCCCCTCCCGCAGCTGACGGTAGAGATCGAGGAGGGCGGCAAGATCGGCCTCGCTCTTCAGAAGCCGGTTGCGGACAAAGGCCAGATTGTCGTCGCTCTCGCGCGCGGAATGCGTCAGAAACAGCGCGGAGCACAGGCTGTCCACCTCGCCCGCCGTCCGCGCCCCCCTCTCCTGCGCCGCGCGGCAGAGTCGCTGGGTCAGGTAGGGATGCCCGCCCGTCCAGTGGAGCACGCGGGCGAGCAGCGGGCCGCTCCCGCCAAGCCCGGCCGAGAGCGGAGACGCCTCCGCCTCCGTGAAGTCCCGCAGCTCGATGCGCCTGCCGACGTTGAAGGGCGAGACCCGCGTGTCCTGGATGAGGTCGGCAGGCGAGGCGGTTCCGAGCAGGCAGAAGGAGATCCGCTTCAGGCGATCCTCGGCGGCGCGGCCCACGTAGCACTGCCGGATGGCAGCGAAGAACTCGTCGGTGGAGAAGGGCATGCCGAGGGTGACGTCGATCTCGTCGATGAAGACGACGATGGGGGAGGCGTCCGCCTCGAGCCCGACCTCGACGAGGGCTCCGAAGAGGCGCTGCACGGGGGGCAGATCAACATGCTCTTTCCAGTGAGCCAGGAACTCCTGGCGCAGGCCAAGCTCCCTGCCCGCCTCGGAGAGGAGAGCGGCGTACCACTGCTCGGCGGTCAGGTTTCGGCCCCCGAACTTGGTCAGGTCGAGGAAGGCGGTGCGGCGGCCCTCACGCTTGAGCCTCTGGAGGGCTCGGACGCACAGGCTCGACTTGCCCATCTGCCTGGAGTTGAGGACGTAGCAGGTCTCTCCCGCGAGCCGGGTTTCGTGGAGGTCGCGATCCGCCTGCCTCTCGACGTAGGAAGGTGCGTCCGGCGGCAGGGTTCCGCCCGTGACGTAGAAAGGTTTTTCAGGGCTCTTCGCGAATTCGCTCACGGCGGCAGGCTCCAGGGGATGTGTGCAGAAGAGTGGGACTTGACGCGATGGGCTCGTCAATGGCAGTATGCGGCCAGAGGTTGATTGCGCCTGACTGAAATTCCAGGGCTTTCGACGTCAGGGCGTTTCAGCAAATAGTCCGCTGCAAGTATAACACAGCGTCGGCCCGTTGGCAACAGCGACGTATTTCGCGACCATCCGCCGCCCTTCTGCCTGCTCTGATCGAACGTGGGAAATCAGAGCGTCGGCGCGGATTCGGGGGGCGGGGCGGTATACTGTAGTTCAGTGTGGCCCGTCGCGAGTCGCTGCGGCTTGGCTCCGGTGCGTCGCCGTCCGCAAAATCTCTCCCTTGTGCAGGTGCTTCCCTTGACCTTTGTCCGCGACCGATACAGCATAAACTTTGGCCCGCGCCTCCGACCGCGCCGCGAGCAGCGGCCGCTTCTGGTGGCCGTTATGCTGGCCGGATTGCCTATTTCATTGCACGCGCAGGGACGCCTGCCGGAGAAGGCCGAGCAGAGCCCTCCCGCTGCTGTGAAGGCCGCGTTGCGCCCGGAGCTGCGGGTGGAGTTTTTTGGAGCGGAACGGGGCTTTGCGGTGGGGCGCGACGAGGTTTCCGTGCTCTGCGTGCTGCGCAATGTCGGCGGAGCTGCTCTGCCCGCTAATGCGGTGCGCCTCTACTGCTACCCGCTTGTCGGTCTGGACTACACCTCCGGTGAGATCAAGCCGCTCGTGCCCGAACTGGCTCCTAACCAGGCGACCGCCTTTCGGTGGCGACTGGCGTCGGGAAGCCTCCAGGGAACGCTGCTGACGGCAGTCATGCTGCAAAGCGCGAGAGCGACGACTGGCAGCGGGGCCACAGCGGGTGCCACTATTCCCGCGTCCAGCTCTCAAACTAACTCTGTCCCAGGCATTCCCCGCGCTGCTCTGGCGTCAATACCTCATTTCGCCGCCCCGCCCGCGCTGGGCAGCATTCGGGCAGGGACCGCCGCTGGCATATCCGGCCTGGCGCATCCCGGCGAAGTCTGGCTCGCCAATGATCGCGTCTCCCTGCACCTGCGCCGGGCGAACGGGGCCGAACCCGTGCTATCGCTCGCCGCCAAGGATGGAGTGGAGTGGCGTATCCTAGCAACCGGGAACCCGCTCATCGAAGTCCTCTCCTGCGAGGACGGGCAGCAGCCCTGGCAGCAGCGCTTCAACTGGCGCAACGCCTCCGTACGCTCGGGCCGCGACGAGGGGAGCCTGACGATCGGCGGGTCGGCGGGCAGCCTCTGGGAGGCTGAGTGGAGCGCCATCGTGCGGCGAGACACAGGTGTCATTGAGGGCAAAATCCGCCTCACCGCGCGGCAAAACGCCCGTCTTTACGGTGTGCGCCTGACCCGGCTGCTAGTGAACTCCGAGCCAGCCGGCGGAGGACTCGGACGCTCCGATGGCAGGGCAATGGCCCTCCCGCCCGACGAAGATCCACTCGGCACTGAAGCACCGCGCCTTGCCGCCGCGCATCGGGGCGGGGTGACCTTCGGCCTCGCCTGGCCCTCCCGCCCACCGCTCGAGGGCTGGTCACCCGAGCCTGTTCCGACAGGCGAGCCGCATCTTGCGCCGCTCCTCGGCGGAGCCTGGACTTCCTTAGAGCGCGGCGACCTTATCCTTGCCGGAGCCAGCATCGAAATCCCGTTCCGCATATTCGCCTTTGCACCAAGCGGCACAGTGCGTGATGCCTTGCGCTTCGCCCTTCCCTGAGGGCCTGCATCGACCGACCAGCCGCGCAGAGTGTCAGCCCAAGCCGGTGCGACGACATTCACGGCAACCGATTGAAAGCCCAACCTATTCCATGCTCACTGCTCCGCCGTCGCTGAAGGTTCGCGCTTTCGCGAAGATCAACTTGACCCTTGACGTGTTCAGCAGACGCGCCGATGGCTACCACGGCCTCGCCTCCGTCATGCAGGCCATATCGCTGCACGACACGCTGACGTTGACGCGGCGCGAGGAGCCGGGGATCGGCTTCACATGTGCGGCTCTCGACGGCTCGGATGTGCCAGCCGACGAGACGAATCTAGCCTATCGCGCCGCACTATCCGCTTTTCAGGCGGCCTCGGAGGCAGGTGTTGGCATCGATTCAGGCGTGACAATCCATCTTGAAAAGCGGATCCCCTCACAGGCGGGACTTGGCGGCGGGAGCAGCGACGCCGCCGCCGCGCTGCTGAGCGTCAACTCGCTGTTCGGCCTGAAACTATCCGTCGAGACGCTGCATCGATGCGCCGCCGCGCTCGGCTCGGATGTGCCGTTTTTTCTGACGGGCGGCACGGCGACCGCCAGAGGGCGCGGCGAGAATCTCACCGCCCTGCCGGACATGCCGCCCTGCTGGCTTGTCGTGGTCAAGCCTGAAGAGAGCGTCTCCACCGGCTGGGCGTACACTCAGTTGGATGCCGTCGTCGATCGCGCCTCCCACCGCGCCACGAAGCGGATGGAGGAAGCACTGCGGACGCAGGACAACGAACGGATGCTCGCCTTTGCGAGCAACGACTTCGAGCTTCCGGTCTTCATGCACTTTCCCCGCCTCGCATGGCTGCACGATGAGCTGAGAATGGCGGGCGCACTCACGGCACACCTGTGCGGGAGTGGCTCCGCGCTCTACGGCACGGCCCCCGACGAAGCTGCCGCGCGGCGCATCGCCGCGCATTTTACAGGACGCTATCCGCATGTCGCGACAGCCAGGACGCTGTCGCGCGCAGAATCCGATCCCCTGGGAGGGAATGAACTATCATGAGCGACGTCATCGCCGTTTCCGCCTCCGTTCCGGTCGTCGTGCTCGCGGGAGGGCAGGCCAGCGTGGAGATGGAGGCCGCCACGGGCGCGACCAGCCGCGCGCTCATCGAGTTTGGCGACCGGCCACTGCTGCTTCGCGTCGTAGAAGCCCTTATGGACTCCGAGCCCTGCGGCCCGATCACCGTCGTCGGCAAAATGCCGCCCAGCGACTACTACTCTCGCCTGCCGGACAAGGGTGATTTCGTCACCAATCTCTTCTCCGGTGCAATCGCGAATGAGGACGCCCCCTTCATCCTCATCTGCACCTCGGATCTCCCGTTCCTCACCGCAGAGGCCGTCACGGACTTCGTGAATGGAGCGGTCGAGAAGGCCCGGCAGACAGGCGCCAGCCTCATCTATCCCATCGTACCTGTCTCGCGCTGCTACGCCCGATTCCCCGGCATGAAGCGGACGGCGCTGAAGCTCAAAGAGGATCGCTTCACCGGCGGCAACTTGATGATCGCCCGCCCACAGTTTCTCATCAGCCAGCGGGAGCGCATCTCGGACGCCTACCGCGCACGCAAAAGCCCCCTGCGGCTCGCGAACATACTCGGATGGGACATGCTCTTTCGGCTCTTCGCATCGCAGACTCTGGCTCCCCGGCTGCTCGATCTGCCGATGCTGGAATCCCGGGTCTCCCAGCTCATCAACGGTCCGGCCCGCGTGTTCGTGTCCGGCTTCCCCGAGATCGCAACGGACCTGGATCGACCCTCAGAAGTGGAGCTAGTGCGCAATTTCCTCCGCCGCCTGGATGCAGGCGAGGAGCTAGCCGCGCTGCCGGAGATGGACGCGCTTCCTGTCCCTGCCGCCCCGGTGCGCAAAAAACCCGTCCGCAAAGCCGCAAAAAAAGCTGCGGCGAAGTCGCCGGCAAAGGGGAAACCTGGTGTCCGAAAACGCACTCCATAATCTCGATGCCCCCACGCTCGCTTTCGCGCAGCGCATGGAGGCGCATACCGGCGGCCTGCTCTGCTTTGCCTTCAAGGATCTTCAAACTCAGGAGACGCTGCTCTATCGCACCGACCACAAATGTCAGACAGCCAGCATAATCAAGTTGCCGATCCTTGTTCACGCGGCGCTCGCCGTGCGCGAAGGGGAGCTGCGCTGGGAGGAGAAGCTGACTTTGACCGCCAGCGAGAAAGTCGGCGGCTCGGGCGTACTGACTCACCTCACGGCGGGACTGGAGATGTCGCTGCGCGATCTCTGCGTCCTGATGACCATCGTGTCGGACAACACCGCGACGAACATGGTGATCGAGCATCTCGGCGCGGAGCCCGTGACCGCCCGAATGCGCTCGCTCGTTC
>JANXLO010000719.1 GCA_025355115.1 Chthonomonadaceae bacterium | reverse complement strand
CGTTAGGTGAGTCCAGCCAGCACACGCTCGGACTAATCCAGGGATTCAATTGTGAGGCATAGGTTCTCGCATCCTCTTTTATCTCTCCCCTTGTATCTGCAACAGCAAAAAACTCCCGAAGCATTTGTTCAAAGATAATGGCAGGAAATGGTGAGAGTCAAGTTGAAAAGAATGAAACCCTGTTCGCACGCTGAGGACTTAAAAAAATCATGAGCTATTCTGATTTCAGCAATTCAGTCCCTCGATCAAAACGTGCCAGCTGGCTATCGCGATGCCAGTCACTTCTGGTTCTGTGTGCAGTTTCCGTAGCAACGGCTTCGCTTCTAGCTGGATGCGGCGGCGGCTCCAACAACTCAAATCGGGCAGCCAGCAATGTCCTTTATGTCACAACAAACGATCCGGCGAGCGGGCGCAATGCCATACTCGCGTATCGTCGAGCCGCAGACGGGAGCTTGACCGCGTTGCCGGGAAGCCCCTATATTATGGGCGGCACGGGCGTAACTAACCCGGCACAGCTGGACGGTCCTGACGATGACGATCAGAACATTACTGTATCGGCTGACCACCGCTTCCTCTACACAGTCAACAGCGGCAGCAACACGATCGTCGCCTTCCGCATCAATTCGGACGGCAGCCTTTCCGCCGTGCCAGGCTCGCCCTTTCCTTCCGGCGGGATTGAGCCTGTCAGTGTTGGACTTGCCGGCAGTCGGCTCTATGTCGTGAACAAAAATCAAGACCCGGGACAGACTCAGACCGTGGATGGCGCGAACTATACGGTCTTCGATGTGAACTCGAATGGAACCCTGAAGTTCATACCTGGCTCGATTGTTTCTGCGCCCAAGGATGCCTCCTCGTCACAGGCTCTCATCACCCGCGATAGCAAATTCATGATTGACGCTGAGGAGGGCTCATCGCTTTTACGAGCGTTCAGGATCGGAGCTAACGGGCTGTTGACCGATGTTCCTGGATCGCCGCTCTCGCCGCCAGTTGTTAACGGCACACAGGCCGCTCCGCTGGGACTTGCAATGCATCCAACGCAGAATCTCCTATATGTCGGCTTTGTCAATGTCGCTCGCCTGGGCGTCTATTCTGTCGATGCAACGACGGGAGCCCTGACTCTCGTGACCCATGTTGCAAACTCCGGCAATGAGATCTGCTGGCTCACAGCTACGAAAGATGGCAAAAGCCTCTATACCGACAATATGGCTTCCAACAGCATCTCGCACTACTCCCTTACCGATCCACGTAATCCGGTCGAGGTGCAGCACATGGTGATGAGAGATGCCGGTTCGGGAGGCGCGTTCCAGCTATCCTTCGACCCCACTGAAAAGCTGCTGTATGTGGTCCAACAACGCACTACTCTAAACCCGGCAGATCTGAAAGGGAACGCAATACATGTTCTCAATGTCGCCGCTGATGGCTCGCTCAATGAGGCCCCCTTCTCTCCCATTGCGCTGCAGGTTCCTTCAAATGCGCATCCGCAGGGAATTATCGTCCTCTAGGCCAGCTGATCGGGTCGTTAATTTAGAAGAGGCCCCCGCATAAATGCAGGAGGCAGCCATTTCGTGCAAGAACAGGGGAATTTTGAAGTGAACATCACTCAAAATTCCCCTGTTATTTTTATGCGCTGTTTTTACGGTAAATGGCATTGGGGTGTGAGCGCGGGACGCGGTGACACTTCCAAAAGCTCTTCACAGGAAGCTTATTCTTTAGCCGAAAAAGAGGCTACTGTCAAGATCGGTCAATGGATTTGTCTGTTCGGCGGCAGCGGCTCGGGCGAAGACTATGCCGGGGCGTCTGGCGCGCATCGCTCGGGCCAGGACTCCATATCCAGTCGGGAGATTTGACTGGCGCAGCGTGTGGCTTATGCTTTCCAGCTCTGCTACGGCCCGGGCGAATCCGTTTCGTGCTCCGACGCTGAGTGTGTGCAGCTCCTGGACTGTCATCCCATCCCTCAGAGCATGGCGCACCGCTACTCGCCCAGCCTCCGCATCCTCCACCACGCCGTACGCGCCCACGAACTTTTGCAGAATCGCGTAGTTGCTCCGCGCACCGCTTCGCACGGCCGTCAGGTACGGCTCCATCTCGTCGCCCTCCCCATGCGCTTGCAGCCTCTCTATCAGCTCTTCTGTGTAGACCTCCCATGCCTCCGGATCCTCTGTCCGTGGCGGATTGGGGCGCGGGAAGCTCTCCCCAAGGAAGGGGCTAAGCGATAGCCCCGACCGTTTGCCTGCTGAGAACCCCCGCATGGTCAAGCGGTGCAGCCCATCAAGAACTGCTGCTGGCCCCTGCTCGATCATCACGTGCTCGGCGAGCGCGAGCAGGGCGGCGCGATTGAGGGGAGCATCGGGCAAAGGCGATTCGCTCCCTGCCAACTGCTTAATCTCCTTACGGCCCTGCGGCGTTCGGGACAGCAGAGCGAGTCCGGCGCGCGCGGAGTGAAGCGGCAGGAAGTTGCCGAGCAGACCGGGATCGCGCCGCAGATGTCCCGCCAGAGAGAGCCGCTCGCCCGCCTCGATCTGCGCCTCGGGAGTCACCGGGAGGAAAATCGCCAGGATGTCGCCGTCGAAATCGGCGTTCATGGAGTGATTTGCCAATGGGTGCAGGCGGATCACCTGGCCCGCCGAGCGCACAGGATGGAATGCCAGAAACCCGGTGGGCTCGACGACGGGCGCTCGATGCACCAGCACCCAGGAGCGCGCCATCAGCGCATCGAGTGCCTGCACCGCCTCGGAAGTACGCAGCCTTACAGCCTCCCTATCTATGCCATCCCGGATTAGTAGCGGCTCGAAGAG
>JANXLO010000697.1 GCA_025355115.1 Chthonomonadaceae bacterium | reverse complement strand
CAACGAGGATTTGACGGAGGCGATCGCGCTAGCCCACGACCTGGGCCATCCCCCATTTGGTCACGCAGGGGAGGAGGCGCTGGACGAAGTCTACCGATCGTTCGTTCCGGACGCGGGCTTCCGTCATTATGAGCAGAGCCTGCGAGTTGTCGAGCTTCTGGAGAACGGAACTGGCGAGATGTTTCCGCAGGATCGCCAGCCTTCCCCCGCTGCGCAAATTGGACTCAATCTGACATGGGAGGTTCGCGATGGCATCGCGCGGCACAGCAAAGGTCGCAAAGACCTGACCGATCCAACAGCGGAACATGCAGCCACCTTAGAGGGCACGGTCGTCCGCATATCGGACCGAGTCGCCTATATCAACCACGATATCGATGATGCTCTGCGAGCCGGTGTTTTGCGCCCGGAGGACCTGCCGCGCCGTCAGATGGCGACGCTTGGCCCGTCGCATTCCGAAAGAATTTCACGGATGGTCACCGATATCGTGCAGACCAGCGAAGGCAGACCAGTGGTCGAGATGTCCGCGCCGATCGCGACCGCCACCGACGAGCTGAAAGAGTTCCTCTTCGAGCGTGTCTACTGGAATGCGTCTACAGGGAATGAAGACCTCCGGAAAGCCCAGCATGTGATTCGAGCACTTTTCACCCTCTTCATGGAGACTCCTGAAAAGATGAACGGCAACGCAGATCTGCGCAATGCCACTCTCGAGTATCGCGCCCTGAAAGTATGTGACTATGTCGCTGGGATGACGGATCGCTATGCCGTCTCCTGCTTCGACCGCCATTTCGTGCCAAAAAGCATGCGAGCGGCGACCACCTGGTAATTCGCAGGAGCGGCAGTAGCTCATGTCGACTTATCGATCCGCATCCCGGTGAAACTCTCCAGTTTTTCCGCCCGATTTGTGCTCGAGTCGAATCTCTGTGATGACTGCCTGCCTGTCGACTGCCTTGACCATGTCGTAGAGCGTAAGCGCCGCGACGGATACTGCGGTCAAAGCCTCCATCTCAACGCCCGTTCTGCCAGTCACACACACTTCCGCCTCGATATCCACCCCTGACTCAGTAATCGTGAGATCGACAGAAATTTTAGACAGAGGGAGCGCGTGACAGAGCGGGATCAGTTCGCTCGTGCGCTTCGCCGCCATGATTCCGGCAATCCTGGCCGTCGCCAACGCATCGCCTTTTGGCACTTTCCCGTCCCTTAATAGCGCAATTGTCTCCGGCAGAAGCAGAATCCGACCTCGTGCCGTAGCCCGCCTGGCCGTCACCTCTTTGGCCGAGACATCCACCATATGCGCGTTCCCTCGGCTATCAAGATGAGTCAATTCAGACATGTTTCCAACTATTCCTCTCCCTGCTCATTGCATCGAACTATTCAGCACTACGCCGCCCAACTCCTGCGTACGTCCAGATGCTGGGAAGGAGGAAGTCGGACAGTCTATGTCCAATACAGGACGCAACCTCTTCGCCTGCTCATGCCCTCATGTCGCGTTCGGCACGCGTGGGGCAGACTATCCTTTCACGGGAGTTCCAATATATGTCTTCAAGACTGATGCTGCGCGTAATGCTGGGCGCGATGATGTTCTTCCAGTATGCAGTGTGGGGCGCGTGGACGCCTATTCTCGGCGCAACCATAGCCTCGCGACTTAATGCGACCGGCGCGGAAATCGGTGCCGTTTACGGCGTTCTCTGGCTGGCGTGCATCATAACTCCGTTCATTGGCGGCCAAATCGTAGACCGTCTTATGCCAAGTCAAGTTTATTTGGGCATCTCAGCGGTAATCTGCGCATTTTCCGCATGGATGATGTCCACCCAACATGAGATCGGAAGTCTGCTCCCCTTCCACAGTGGCCTGATTCCCTGGATGTGGGTGTGGGCGCTCGCCTTCGCTCCGACAATTGGAATCGCCAACTCCATCGCAATGTATCATCTAGGCAAGGAGAAAGACGCACCCGCAGGCCCTGCCTCGGGCTACCAACAGGCTTTCACTGCTTCCCTGGTCCTCTGGATACTCGCTGCTGTGGGGGTCATTGGCCTCGTGATCTATAAATCCATCGTCGGGTCGCCATGGTCACACAGCGAAATTATGGCAGCAACGATCGGGGGAGCGCTAGTGGTGGCCGGAGCCAACGTGCCTCTGGTGCTGTTCGACATGAAGTCCGGCAAACGCGATGATGAGCGCACTTTTTCAGTGATTCGCACAGCGGGCACCACCGGATGGATCGCCGCCAGTCTGTTGCTTACTCTCTATCTGTTCATCAAGCCCGCTGTTGCTCCGGGCCAGAACGCTCCCATCGAAGAGATGCAGATCGCTGCAATTTTCGGCGTCATCCTGACAATCGTCGCGTTCCTGCTTCCGAAAACTCCGCCCTCGAAGACGACGAAGGATCCACTCGCGTTCACGAAGTCGTTCAAGATGTTCACGACGGTTCCGGGCTTCACGATCTTCATGATCGTCTCATTCCTCATCTCGACTGAGTTTCAGTTCTACTATGTCTTCTCAGGGCCGTTCATGGAGAAGGGGATGGGGATCAAACACGAACTGGTGTCGCTCTATAAGAGCATCGCGCAGTATGCGGAAATTCTCTGTCTGGGTCTCTTCACCCCGCTATCGTTGAAATACCTGGGAATGCGCAAAACGCTCGTTCTCGGCGCGCTCGCCTGGCCGCTGCGATACTTTATCTTCGCCTTCTACAAAGTTCTTCCGGCCCCTATTGTCCTGGCGTCTATGTCCTTCCATGGCATAGGGTTTGCGTTTGTCTTCGTCACTTCGTACATCTACATCGACCGCATTTCGGCTCGGGACATCAGGGCAAGCGCACAGAGCCTGTTCACACTTGTGACGCTGGGCATAGGCAACTGGCTCGGCACCCTGTTCTCAGGGCAATTGAAAGACCATTTCACCACTATGGTGCCGGATACGAAACATGCAGGAATGATGATACCAGGGCCGGTCAACTGGCAAATGATCTTCATCGTCCCCGCCCTGTTGACCACCGTCTGCGGACTGATCTACTGGCTGACATTCCGCGAGCCAAAAGCGGCGGCGGTTGTAGACAACATGACCGTTCCTGCGGAAGCCTGACGTATTGATCCCCTGCCACATCTCTTATCGAGAGGCGGCAGGGGATCAACTCTTCACTTGCCTATCGGCTAGTCAATGATTTTATCTCAGCTGCGGTCAGTTTGACCTGTCCCTCTTTGCCAATCTGCACCGCGTTTTTGCCGATACGAACGACCACCTCCTCACCTACGGATGAGTAGGCAGCCAGGGCTGGGTAGGCTTTCAGCAGCGCAAAATGCGCATCGCTGAAGGCCTGTATTTTCGTCACGGTTTGCCTGGTTGCCTCGTACGAATTATCCTGCCACACGTTGTTGGCCTTTAGATAGAATGTACGGTCATTGACAGCCTGCACGGTGATGGCATTTCCACTATCCGACCTCTGCTCGGCAAGGGTCGAGATGATCTGATTCTCCGCTGCGTGGCTTCCGGGAGCACCTCCGCGGCCCCCGCCTCCAAAGCCAGCTCCATTCTGCCCGCCGAGATAGCGATAGTTGCCCGGCGCCGCCAGGCCATATGATCGGCCCAGCGGTTTGTCTGCCGCTGCTTCCGAATAGTAGTTGACGCTGCCGTTCGCACCCTGGTAGCGTGAGTAAGTCTGCTCGGCTTTTTTGAAGGCTCCGGCTCGCCCGCTCTGGTTGGTGACGCCCTCTCCGCTAATTCCGAATTGAGTCGCTCGCCGCGCCACTTCCTCACGTAACCTGACTTCACTCTCTGTAGATAGTTTGCGTTCTCGGATGTCTCCTGCTCCCAGTGCATTTCCCCCGGCATCGTGCAGCCCGAGACGGCGGATCTCCTGCTCATCTACCAGAAACGACGTGTACTCGGTGATAATGCCATACTCGCGAGACAGCCGTACGATCTCGTCGATGATCTCCTTCCGGCCCGCAGGGTTATCGGAGAGGCGTACCTGATCCACCAGATAACCCAGTTTTCGCGCCGCCCAGATCCGTGGGAGGAAGCTGTTTGAGCCGTCCGCCTCACTCGCCTTCGCGCCCAAGGTGAAACTCGCATCGGAGCCGCTCGCCAGCCCGCTGAGATGAACAGAGCCCGCTCCATTTCCACGGAATCTGCCGGTGACGACTAGCTGCGATCCCTGAAACATGTCTGGCAGTGTCTTAGGGTAGACGTCGTAGACATCCATTCCATCGAAGGCAAGTTTGACGTTTGACAGTATCGGAGAGGCAACTTTGGCGAAGAAAGCGGAGACAGTGGCTTCGACATCCTCCTCCGGCTTCACATAATCGGAGTCACCTCC
>JANXLO010000681.1 GCA_025355115.1 Chthonomonadaceae bacterium | reverse complement strand
CCGCAGCGCGCTCCCGAGGAGATGGCGGAGGATGTGACGCGGTTTCGCGAGCGCGGCTATCGGCGGTTTCAGCTTAAAGTCGGCGGCAGCGTGAATGCCGACATCGCCCGCATACACGCCTGTGCCGATGTCCTGGACGAGAACGATACACTGATCGCGGACGCGAACACCGGCTGGCTCTCGCATGAGGCGATCCGGGTCGTCAACGCCGTCGCTGACCGGGATGTCTATATCGAACAGCCGTGCCCAACGCTGGAGGAGTGTCTGCTTGTGCGGCGCAACACGCGCCTGCCGATGGTGCTCGACGAGGTGATTCGCGGCGTCGGCCCATTGGTCGAGGCGCATAGCAAGGGCGCAATGGACGTCGTCAATCTCAAAATTTCCCGGCTTGGCGGCCTGACGAAGGCCAAGGCCGTGCGCGACCTCTGCCAGAACCTTGGCCTCGCCATGACCCTGGAGGACAGTTGGGGCGGAGACGTGACTTCGGCGGCCATCGCGCATTTTGCGGGCAGCACTCGAACGGAGTTCTACTTCTCCTCCACGGACTTCAACAGCTACGTCGATGTCCGGATCGCTCCCGACGCGCCGTTCATGGCGGACGGCCTTGTCCCCGTCCCCAACAGGCCGGGCCTCGGAATCACCGTCGATGAGCAGGCACTCGGTCAGTCCGTCCTCACTGTCTGCTGACCTGAATCAAGCACAGCCATAGCACTGGAGATGAGTTGCGGTATGATGTCGAAATCTCTGTTAGTCTGTCTGATTTTGAGCCTGATTGCAGGGCTCGGCGGGCCTGTTAGTGCGGCGCCGCCCGTCGTGTTCAGCAAGCAGGTTCTGCCGTTGCTGAAGACGCAGTGTGCTGGCTGTCACGGCGGGGCTAACCCGGCGAGCGGTTACTCGCTGGAGACCCGTGACCGCATGATCGGCGGGGGGCGGCATGGAGCGGCCATCGTGGTTAGCAAGGGAGCCCAGAGCACACTTGTCCTCTACATGACCGGTGAGCTCAAGCCGAAGATGCCTCCCAACGGCGCCATCGATCTCGAGAAGATCGCGGTCATTCGCCGTTGGATCGACGAGGGCGCGAAAGTCGACACCATGCTGATGCCTGTGCCGACTACTGGCGGGAAAACCCCCGCGCCGCTGCTGAGCCACTCGACAGCCGCGCAAAATCTTCCTGCCCCTGTAACCGCTCTGGCGTACTCACCGGACGGCAAAATGCTCGCGGTGGGCGGCTTCCGGTGCGTGCGCCTGCTCAATTCCGTGACCGGTGAAGTAACGAAGACAATCTCTGGACCTACTGATCAAGTGCAGGCTCTGGCATGGAGCAGCGACGGCAAAATGCTTGCGGCGGGCGGCGGGACTCCCGGAATGAAGGGCGAGATCGTCCTCTTAGACCCTGCTACATGGAAGCCCGTTCGTACGCTTGGCGAGCATGCCGAGGTCGTCTATGCGGTCGCCTTCCGCCCGAATACGCATGAGCTCGCCTCCGGCTCTCTCGACAAAACGGTTCGCATCTGGAACGCAGACACCGGGCAGTCCGTTCGCACGATCAAGGACCACGCTGAAGCCGTATTTGGCGTCGCCTACTCGCCGGACGGAAAGCTGCTGGCGACGGGCAGCGGTGACCGGAGCGTCAAGCTTTTTCAGACGACGGACTATAAGCGCGTCGCCTCTCTCACCGCGCATCAGGACTCGGTGACACAGGTGGCATTCAATCGGGATGGCACTCTTCTGGCGACGGCGAGTGCCGACCGGCAGATGCGCGTCTGGAAAGTCGAGATCGGCAAGATGGAAAATCCGCTGCGGCAACAGGGCGAGGGAGACGCGATCAACGCATGTGCCTTCAGCCCGGACGGCAGCCTGCTGGTCTATGGGGCCTCGAACAGCCGTGTTCGGGTCTTCAATGGCGATGGCTCCAACCAGAAGCAAGAGATGAAAGACCCGCAGGACTGGGTCTATGCAGTCGCGATTGGCGCGGACAACCAGACGGTCGCTGCTGGAACTCAAGACGGCAAAGTCTTCTTCTGGGACGCCAAGCAGGGCAAGCTGCTTCACACCACCACGCTTCAGCGATGAGGAGCAGAGGAATATAGGATGACTCAATCCAGTCGTGTCATTTCATCACTCTTGCGGTCGGCGTTGCCTGCCCTCATGCTTCTTCCTGCTTTGCGCGCGGGAGCGGACGGGCCGAAGCCGGAGGTCAAATCCGTCGAGCCCAAGTACGTGGTCGCTGGCCGAACCACTACAATACTAATCTATGGGGAAAACCTGACGGTCAAATCCGTCTCAACGAGCAAACTGCCGCTTAAGGTGAAGCTGTTGGAAGTCAAAGCGACGGACCCCAAGGCCAAGTCGCCCGGCAGCAAAGTCGCCTCGTTCGAAGTGACAGTGTCGCCCGACTGTCCACCCGAAAATGCGGAGATCACGCTTGTTCAGACGGATGGTACGAAACTCACAACGTCGCTTCCGGTGACGGAGAAGGCTGCCGAGGACATCGCGATAAAGAAGCCCGCGGCAACGTTCAAGCAGGCGATGCCGCTGACGGGGACTTCGGCAGCGATCACCGGCCAGCTAGATGGCGATGTGCCGGATCTGATTCGTTTCGATGCGAAGGCGGGCGAGACATGGAGCATTACTCTTGCCTGCGGGCGCATCGGCTCGATGCTCGACCCTATCCTGCGCCTTCGCGACAGCCGACATATACCGCTCGCGCTCTCCGTAGGCGACAAGAAAAAGGACCGGCATATTCTCTTTCATCCCACAGCGGACGGCACCTACTATATCGAGCTGACGGAGGGCGAAGCTAAGGGCGGAGCGGGCTACACGTATCGCCTCTCGGTGACACGTAAATAGTGAGAAGAGAGGACGATTGTCCGTGAGCAACAATGACATCACTCCATTTGTGAAGGGCGTCCTGTTCGACCTGGACGGCACTCTGGGGAACACATTGCCTGTCTGCATTGGCGCGTTTCGAAGAGCGATTATGCCGTTCGCGGGCCGCGAGCTGAGCGATGCCGAGATCATCGGCACTTTCGGGCCCTCAGAGGAGGGAACCGTCCGAGTTCTTGCGCCGGGCCATGAGAAGGAGGCCCTTGCGGAGTATTTGAGGTACTATGCCGAGCTGCACGATTCTTGCCCTACCCCGTTCGCTGGTGTCGTCGACCTGCTCATCGACCTGAAATCTCGCGGAGTGCGTCTCGCGCTGGTGACCGGCAAAGGACAGGGCAGCGCGGACATCTCGCTGTCACGACTTGGTCTCGCGCCGTTCTTCGAGCACATTGAGGTAGGCTCTCCCCTCGGCCCACGTAAAGCAGAAGCTATCCGCAACATTCTGAAGTGGTGGGGCATGGGGCCGACCTCCGCTCTCTATGTGGGAGACGCCCCAAGTGATATTCCCGCCGCCCGAAAAGCCGGAACCTTTGTGGTCGCTGCCGCCTGGGCCGAGACTGCTGACCTTGATCTTCTCCTGGCCGAAGGCCCGGACGCTCTCTTCAAAACCATCCCCGAGTTTACAGCCTGGCTGCTTCCCCGCCTCGCAGTTTGATCCATTGAAGAATCATCTGACTAATGAGTTATGAGCGGACTCGTGCGACGGCCTGGCTCCAGTTGGCGCGGAGAGATTGACGGTGATCTTCGCTCATGGCAGGAGTAAAGCGGGCGTCTGCTCGCCACTGCGAGCCAATTTGTGCGGTGTCGTGCCAGAAACCTACGGCGAGGCCAGCGAGATAGGCGGCGCCTAATGCTGTCGTCTCCGTCACCGCGGGCCGAATGACGGTAGCGCCTAGGAGATCGGCTTGCATTTGGAGGAGAGAGTTGTTGGTCGTCATGCCGCCGTCAACGCGCAGTTCGCGGATCGGGAGGCCGCTGTCGGCGCGCATCGCTTCAAGGACATCGTAGGTCTGATGGCAGACCGCCTCTAGTGCGGCGCGAGCGATATGCGCTCTTCCAGTGCCGCGCGTCAGTCCGAATATGGCGCCTCTAGCCCCCGCATCCCAATACGGCGCGCCCAGGCCCACAAACGCAGGGACAAACACCACCCCGCCGCTATCCGGCACTGAGGCCGCGAGCGCCTCGACTTCCGAGGCGTGACGTATGATCTGAAGCTCGTCCCTCAGCCACTGCACCGCCGCGCCCGCTACGAAGACGCTGCCCTCCAGCGCGTAGGTTGTCGGGGGCTTTTGCACGTCGCCGTCCGCATCGAGCTCCCAGCCGACGGTGGTGAGCAGGCCGTGCCGGGACGCCTGCGGAGCATTTCCTGTGTTCATGAGCAGAAAGCAACCGGTGCCGTAGGTGTTCTTCACCATGCCAGGAGAGTGACATGCCTGACCGAAGGTCGCCGCATGCTGATCCCCCGCCACCCCGGAGATTGGGATGGAAGCTCCAAAGATAGAAGCCTCCGTTTCGCCGTAGAGATGGCTGCTCGGGTGAATTTCGGGGAGCAGCGCCCGGGGAATGTCCAGTAGTCGGAGCAGGTCGTCATCCCACGTTCGAGTACGGAGGTTGAAGAGAAGCGTGCGTGAAGCGTTGGAGACGTCCGTAGCATGAACCCGGCCAGCGGTGAGCCGCCACAGCAGAAAGGAATCCACCGTCCCGAACGCGATCTCGCCGCGCTCGGCGCGTTCACGAAGGCCGGGGATCTCGTCAAGGAGCCAGCGCACTTTCGTGCCGGAGAAGTAGGGATCGAGCGGCAGGCCCGTTCGCTCGCGAAACAGCGGCTCACAGCCGTCGGATCGGAGGCGCTCGCAGAGCGGGGCCGTCCGCCTATCCTGCCAGACGATGGCGTTCGCGACAGGCCGCCCCGTCGCGCGCTCCCACAGGATCGTGGTCTCCCGCTGATTGGCGATGCCGAGAGCCGCGATCTCGGAGGCAGAGACGTTGTGAGTGCGCAGCAGCTTTTCGACCGCGCCCGCCTGACTCGTCCAGATGTCCTCCGGGGCATGTTCCACCCAGGCTGGCTGCGGGTAGTGCTGAGCATACTCCTGCTGTTCCACCCCGCAGATTGTCCCCGCCTCGTCGAAAAGGATGGCCCGCGAACTAGTCGTCCCCTGATCCAACGCCAGCACGAATCGTTTCATCTGACCCACGTCCAATCGTGAGGAAGCCCGCTCACCTGAATGAGCGGGCTTCCTGTCTATTAATTGCCGCCTTGCTGAGTATATACCCCCGGCAAGGCTCGAACTTGCGGCCATTCGCTTAGAAGGCGAATGCTCTATCCACTGAGCTACGAGGGCAAGGAAAGCGGGAGACGAGATTCGGACTCGCGACTTCCAACTTGGAAGGATGGCACTCTACCACTGAGTTACTCCCGCACAACAGATACATTGTATCATGACGTCCCCTGCTCCGTCAAGGGCAGGCCGTGAATAAGCAGGTGGAAACAGATAGGTTAACCTGCGGCTAACGCTGGCTATGCCGACAGGCAGGTTTCGTCTGGGGCGATACAGAAGTAAGTAGCGAAAGTCACTGCTCAGGCAAATGCCCGGAAAACGGCGATAGGGAAAGAGTAATTTGATGAGGCTTGCACTTCCGCTCACGGTAATTCTGCCAATGGCTCTTCTCACTTTGGGTCGCGCGCAGGGAACTCGCGCCGACTACGCACGGGCCAACAGCCTTGGCCAGCGCGTCAATGGCAAGGTTTTTCGCGCCTCCGTCAGACCCAACTGGATCGCGGGCACCGACCGATTCTGGTACCGCAACGATCTTGCGGGGGGTCAGCGGGAGTTCATTCTTGTCGACTCGGCTGGGCCGATGCGCAAGCCTGCGTTCGATCATGCGCGTCTTGCCGCAGGGCTGTCGAAAGTGCTGGGGAGGGATGTCTCTGCAGAGAGACTGCCCGTGGATCGAATCGCCTTCGTGGCGGATCGGCCAGTGATGCTGGTGCAGATACAAGAAAAGAGCTACGCCTGTGACCTGAACACATACGAAGTCAAGCCGTCGACGGAGACGCTTGGACGGGCGCAGGCCATCCCTCCTGAGGATATGCCTCGCGGCTCCGTCAACGGCACTGAAGCGACGCTCCTCACTTTTCTCAACAGCTCTAAGTCGGATCTAACGCTCTGGTGGGTGGACACCGAGGGTCAGCGGCGCGCCTACGACACCTTGAGTCCCGGCGCGACGAGTGTGCACCCAACCTATGTCGGGCATCTTTGGCTAGCCACAGCGAAGAGCGGCAAGCCTCTAGCCGCTTTCGTTGGGAGGGAGATGCCGCTCCTTGCAGTGATCGACGGACAGGCCAAACGCACTGTGTCCGCTGCCACAGAGCGCCGATCCGCTCCTGAACGTAAATGGTCTGCGTTCGTCAAATCGAACAACGTCTTTTTGCGCGAGGCGGGCAGTGGGGCGGAGACTCAGCTCACTCAGGATGGATCGGCGCAGGACGCCTACGAAGGGGAGCCGAGATGGTCGCCCGACGGCAGCAAATTTGTCCTTTTCAAGACGGTTCCCGCTCAGGAGCACAAGGTCTATTTTGTCGAGTCCTCCCCGCGCGATCAGGTTCAGCCGAAGCTGCACTCTACTGACTACCTGAAGCCTGGCGACCGGATCGCTCATTCACGCCCGCACCTGTTCGATCCTGCTGCCAGGCGTGATATTCCCATCTCGGACGACTTGTTTCTCAACCCGTGGGAGATATCGCGCCTCCAGTGGCAGCCGGACGGCAAGAGATTCACGTTCCTCTACAATCAGCGCGGGCACCTGATCATGCGGCTTATCGCGGTCGATGCGGAGACCGGCAAGGCCGTGACGGTCATCGAAGAGACACAGAAGACCTTTATCGACTGGAACTACAAGGTCTATCTGCATCAGATGGAAGCCTCACATGAGGCGATCTGGATGTCGGAGCGCGATGGCTGGAATCATCTCTACCTCTACGACACCGCAACAGGGAAAGTCAAAAGCCAGATCACGAAAGGGGACTGGGTCGTGAGGGGTGTCGACAGGGTGGACGAGAAGAAGCGGCAGATTTGGTTTCGTGCGGGAGGGATCCGGCCGGGACAGGATCCCTACTACGTTCACTTCTGCCGCGTGAATTTCGACGGAACGGGCCTTAACGTGCTGACGGAAGGCGATGGGAATCACTCGATCAGCTGGTCGCCGGACAACGCCTATTTCGTGGACACCTACTCACGTGTGGATATGCCGCCCGTCACCGAACTGCGCCGCTCGGACAGTGGCAAGAAGGTCATCGATCTGGAGCGCGGAGACGCATCCGCACTACTGGCGACGGGGTGGAGATACCCCGAGCGGTTCGTGTCGAAAGGGCGCGACGGAGCCACGGATATCTACGGCGTCATCATGCGCCCCTCCAACTTCGACTCCAAACGCAAATACCCCGTTATCGAGGACATCTACGCGGGACCGCAGGGATCGTTCGTCCCAAAGAGCTTCACGCCAGGCTCGGGGCTGCAGCAGATGGCGGAGCTAGGCTTCATCGTTGTGCAGATCGACGGCATGGGAACCAACGACCGCTCCAAGGCGTTCCACGACGTTTGCTGGAAGAACCTCGGAGACGCAGGCTTCCCCGACCGCATGCTCTGGATAAAAGCCGCAGGCGCGAAATACCCCTATATGGATTTGACGAGAGTGGGCATCTACGGAGGCTCGGCGGGTGGGCAGAACGCGCTGGGAGGCCTGCTCCAGCACGGAGATTTCTACAAAGTGGGCGTCGCGGACTGCGGCTGCCACGACAACCGCATGGACAAAATCTGGTGGAACGAGCAGTGGATGGGCTGGCCGGTCGGCCCTCACTACGCCGAGCAGTCCAACGTGACGCTCGCGCACAAACTTCAAGGGAAGCTGCTGCTCATGGTCGGCGAGATGGACACGAACGTCGATCCCGCCTCGACGATGCAGGTGGTCGATGCCCTCATTAAGGCCGACAAGGATTTCGAGCTGCTCGTCTCTCCGGGCACCGGACACGGCGTCGCAGGGACGCCCTACGGCAGACGCCGCCTTCAGGACTTCTTCGTCAAAAACCTGCTTGGCGTCGAACCCCGGTCCCAACCCGCCCTTGCCGCAGTAGATGGCCCTCAGAAGCCATGACACCTTGCCCGCGTCTCTGCGAATTAAGACGGGAGATTCCGGAGGACTCACGCAAAGACGCAACGAAATGCGGGGAGAGATTGCAACTCGGCGCTCGACGAATAACGAGCGCGAGCCCATCGTGGTTCGCAATCGGCTCAGAGTGACATAGTCTCGACCAGGAGAACTTGATATGCAGGTGGCGGCGATAACCGGAAAAGAGGAGTGTTCACTTGTGGAGCGGGCAGAGCCTCACCCGTTCGGAAACATGGCGGTGGTAAAGGTGCTGACCGCTCCCATGTGCACGGAGCACAAGCAGTATACGAGCGGTCACTTGACGGTTTGCCTCGGGCATGAGGCGGTTGGAGTAGTCTCGGCGGTCGCCCAGGAGGGCAGAGTGCGAGTCGGTCAGCGAGTTGTGGTCATGCCTCAGTATGCCTGCGGAGCGTGTTCGCTCTGTCTCGCCGGGGATTTCATCCACTGTCGCAATAGCATCGATGCCCTGTCAGCGACGGGCAATTCGTCGGGTACAGCCACCTACGCACAGTATATTCTCAAGCCGGACTGGCTGTTGCTTCCCATCCCGGACGACATGACCACTGATCACGCCTCTCTGGCATGCTGCGGTCTTGGCCCGACTTTCGGGGCTATGCAGCGCATGGAGGTGACCGAGTTCGATACGGTTCTAATCGCGGGTATGGGGCCCGTCGGGCTTGGAGGCGTCATCAACGGGGCTTTTCGCGGCGCGAAGGTAATCGCAATAGAGGGACATCCCTACCGGGCTGCGCTGGCGAAAAGGCTGGGGGCTTCGGCAGTCATAGACCCGCAGAGCGATCAGGCTCTGGCTGAGATTCTCAGGCTCACCGACGGCCTTGGCGCAACTGCCTCCCTCGACTGCTCTGGCAGCGCGGGCGCTCAGCGACTGCTTCTGGACGCAACACGGCGGCGCGGGAGAGTCGCTTTCATCGGTGAGGCGGGCGAGCTGACGATCCACGTCAGCAACGACATGATCCGGAAAGGCCTGACGCTTTTCGGCCAGTGGCACTACAATCTCACGGAGGCCGGACGCATTATGGAGGTTATTCGCCGCTCACGCTCACTGCTTGACCTCTTCATCACGCACACTTTTCCGATGTCGGAGGTGAAGCAGGCCTTCGAGCTGCAACGAACCGGCAACTGCGGGAAGGTGCTGCTGCATCCCTGGGAGTAGGCACTCTAAAGGGCACGGATGGTGAGACCGCCGTCGGCGATGAGGATTTGGCCGGTGATATAGGAGGCTGCGGGGAGGCAGAGAAATGCGATGAGAGCGCCTATCTCCTCGGGCTGACCTGGACGGCCCAGCGGGACTCTGGCTTCGAGATTGCCGCGAAACTCCGCATTGTTCATCAGCGGCTCAGTCAGCGGCGTCTCGATGAAGCCGGGTGCTACGGTGTTTACTCGAATGCCGTCTGTCGCCCACTCCAAAGCGAGGCCGCGCGTGATCTGCGCGAGAGCCGCTTTCGTGGCAGCATAGGGAATGCCGGTCGGGATGGCACGCTCGCCCGCAATGGAGCCGACGAACACCACGCGGCCCGCTCCGCTCCGCTTCAGCCAGGGATGACAGGCGCGGGCGAGCGCAAACGAGGAGAACAGATTCGTCTGGAAGATGTGCGCGATCTCCGCTTCCGTGTATTCCAAAGCCTGCTTACGAATGTTCGTTCCGACGTTGCTGACCAGCAGGTCGAGGCCGCCTAGCTGCGTCTCGACCGCGTCGAGAATCGACTTCATTCCCTCCTCAGTCGAGACATCTGCGGCGACTGTGTGAATAGGCAGACCCATGCGGCGAAATTCCTCTGCGCTAGCCTCCAGGTCGTCCGAATTTCTCGCCGCCGAGAGGACGTCCGCTCCGAAATGCAGCAGTTCCCTGACCGCAGCCAGCCCTATTCCCTTCGAGCCGCCCGTCACCAGGGCCTTCCGCCCGTTCAAGCTCCAACGCACAGTCGCACTATCCAAGCCAGTTCCTCCTATCGCTCGTGAAAAACGACGCGTCTACTTTTTGCCTATGCAGACTACTTCTTTGATGCTGCGGTGGTAGAGCCTTCCGTTGGCGTAACTGATGGAGTTGAGGCTCCAGGTCGTCCCCGCCGGGCCAAGGTCGTTCACTGCGAGCAGGGCTTTTGCATCGAGAACTTTTGCATGGGAGTCGATGACATAGGTGAGGCCGAGCATGGTCGTGATGTAGATCTTGCCGTCCACGCATGTCGGGCTGCCAAGATAGCACCAGTACCAGCCGTCGCGCCGGGATCGCTCGTCGCCCGCGACGTCGATGCCTCGTGAATTGACCACCAATGAGGACTGCGGCTTGCCCCAGATGAACTGGTCGGTCTGACCGGGGCCGCGAGCCACGGAGACCGGCAGCTCCAAATACTCGACCCTGTCAGTCGCGATCTCCACCCTGCCGATGCAGTACGGAGGGCCAAGATGCTCGGCAGCGTCGGTGAAGCAGAGGAAGTAGTGGTAGCCTGCGGTGACGATGTTGCAGAACTGCGAGGGGAAGACGGTGATTGGCGGGTTCATCTGCTTCAAGTTGACGTCGTGGAGGAGCTGATAGGCACCGCTCTTCGGATCGAACCGGCGGTAGTCCACCTTGTTCACAAGCGACTGCGTCTTGATGAGGCTGCCGGTCTGCGCGTCGATCACCTGATGGTCGGAGGTCTCCTGCGCGAACCAGTAGGCGTACCGGCTG
>JANXLO010000588.1 GCA_025355115.1 Chthonomonadaceae bacterium | reverse complement strand
CAAGGTTTATCTCCTTGGTAATGTATCAGGCCGAGGGCCAATGCTTCCTTGCGCAGCATGGCTACTATATTATCAGGAAATCTGATTTTTGTCGGAGACGTCAACTATTGTCCAGATTATGATTTTCTGATAATATAGTAGCCATGCTGCGCAAGGAAGCATTGGCCCTCGGCCTGATACATTACCAAGGAGATAAACCTTGTAAAGCAGGTCATGCCACCTTGCGCCTTGTTGGGAGCGGGGAATGTGTCACATGCAAGAAAGAGCGAACGGCAACGTATCATCGCGTTAACCATGAGCGAGTGCGGGAGCTGAAGGCGGCATGGAAACAACGTAATCTAGTCAAGGAGCGTCTTAGGCAACGCTTGGTAGCTAGGAAGAGAAAGCAAGACCCAAAGAAGAAGGCCGAATCGTTGAAGCGTTGGAGAGCGAGGAATATTCCTAGGCGCAATGCTTATTCCGCATGGCGCCGTTCAGCGAAACTAAGGGCTATTCCGCAATGGGCAGACGCGAAGGCAATTAATTCAGTCTATGAGCTATCGCGTCAACTTACGAAAACTACTGGTGAGGCCCATCATGTTGATCATATTATTCCTCTTGTCGGCGTGAGTGTCTGCGGGCTTCATGTAGAATATAATCTTCAAATACTTACTAGTTTTGCAAACTTGTCAAAAGGCAATAAACTTCCGTACTGATCGCGGAAAGCGGTATACTGTCTTGCGTCATCCATGACTAGTTCGAGAGCGAGCTAAAGCAAAAGGCAGAGGACACGATATGTCATTCTCAAACCCAGTAATGGCTCGAGCAATTCTGTTGCAAGCGACATCGGGCCGACCACTCGTACTAAGCAGGGGTATTGGAGACACATGGACACTTCAGTGCAACGGCTTTCATTTCATCCAGGACCCCGCCGATAAACAAGAAGTCGCTGTCGTTGAGAAATCCCTTAGTGAATTGGACGATGCCGGGTACGTACAAGCGGCCCCTTGGCAGGGGGACAACAGGCACATTTATCTAACTCCAAAAGGTAAAATCTTCGTAGATAAAGCACTTGAGTTTCCTGATAATCAGCAACAATAGGCCCAAAAACTGGGAGGATGACTACGACGATTACTCGTTCTAGCGCACCATACCCGAAGGACTCACGCGGCCCCGGCGGCGTTCTTCGAGGTAGCGTTGCTCGCCCACTTCTAGAGACTGCTCCAGCCAGATGTCGAACTCATCGGGGATACCGGCCAGATCCCAGTCCGCCCAAGTGGCAGCTCTCCGCTCTTTGATTTCGGCTTCGGTGCTGCTCCCCGTGAACAGCCTACGCTGAGCCGTATGTATCAGGTCGTGAACCTGTTGATCGAATGCCGCCACTTCCGGGTGCGCCATGGCCGCCTCATCGGAATACATCGGTCGATGCTGAATCCAATTCAGCGCCCATATACCCTGTTCCGCCATGTCCCAGTACGCCGGGTCGTTGATGAGGGCGGGGTTCGCCTCTCGATCAGCTTGCTGCTTGTCGAGAAAACGGCTGATCTTCGCGACGTTCTTCTTGTCGCGTTCAAGGAGCGACTTCCAGCGGCTCATAACTCTCCCCCTTCACGGCTGTTGCTGTCATCCTGCACATTATACGCGTTCCCGCAAGTTGAACCGGTTCAACCGGCATCCGATACCTCATTTGGGTGCGCGGGCCAGGCCGGGGTCCGCTGCGGCGCGAGGTTAGGCGGTGACTTGAGATTGGTCGTTTGTCTCCATCGCACGACGGTACTGAGCCTCATCACCCTTGATCCAAGCAGCCACCAGCAACTTACCCCTATCCGAGAGACAGACACGCAGGGCGGTGGAAGGTGGGTGAACTAACGAGCCGCTGCTATAACTCATTCCTCCGGCCACCTTTGATTCGCAGATTATAACTAGACCCGCGGCAATCAGTCCTGCAAAGCGAAGGACAGCATCCCCCGTATACCAGATATTCTCAAAACTTGCTCTGTTGAGGAACAGCAGCAGATCCATGCTTTCTCTGCTGAAGGCAGAGTTTAGAGCCTCAAGCATCCCTTTCCAGTGTCTAATCGCCTCAATTGGAATGTGCCCCGCATGGTGCATAGCGTGACAGTAGGGACATAATGCCAGGAGGTTCGATGGCTCGTCAGAACCGTTCGCTGTCACCCACACAATATGGTGTAAGTGAAGGGTAATCACATTCCGACATGCAGGATTTCCGCACTTATACCCCGACTCCATCAAAATCTGATGCTTGATAGTTACTGGGATGTCCTTTCGGCGAGTCGTAGCCATACGCTCGGATTTCCCTTCGCTATCAGTTTGTCTAGGAGTGGATGGCGAGTCTGCCGACCTCGCCTAACGACCAAGCTCAGCGGACCCACACCGCCCGAGCGACCCCTGATCTTAGCTGATACCAGTTCGCAATTCAATGGTCGCCGAGCTTGAGGGATAGCCAGCGCCCAGCTCACCCATTCGTCAGTTGGTTGCACGGGTCGGAGAACTGCGAGCTAGAAATCATCGTCATCCTCAATCACCTCCTCAGGAAAAAGCTTTTCAGCGTCATAAATTTCCCAATCGGTTGCTGTCAAGTCCTCTGGTGTAGGTTCGTAATCCTCGTAGCCGCCGGTCTCTAACCCAATCTCGTTATTTCTACTGTATCCGTCACAATTTCAGTTCGTTCTTCAATCGTGGCATGATCTTACGAGAATGGTGATACCAATGCCGAGCGCGCTCGTTTCGGCGTAGCCACCGAGTGGTGCGGCGGGCCTGCACCGATGGATCGTTG
>JANXLO010000570.1 GCA_025355115.1 Chthonomonadaceae bacterium | reverse complement strand
TGCGAAAGCGTAAATTCGACCTTGGCGTGATCCTCGATCTTAGCCCCGATTCGATGCTCTACCTCTGGCTGGGCGGCGTGCACAGGCGAGCCGGATTGGTCGGCAAGAGGCGATTCTCAAATCTCCTGACGGACCCCGTGCCTTTCGACCCTATGCAGCACGAGATGATCGATAACTTCCGCAATGTGGTGGGGCATCTGGGCGGGGACGTCTCTGATCCGAAGCCGGAGGTGTTTCCCTCTGAGGAGGATGTGCATACCGTGGATCGGCTGTTGAGCGAGTCTGGCATCAAGCCGAGTGATAGGCTTATCGCGCTGAACCCGGGCGCATCCGCTCCTGCCAACCGTTGGCTCCCCGAGCGCTTCGCACAGACGGGCGACCTGCTGTCTGAACGGGGAGGTGTGCGAGTGCTGCTGCTCGGCAGCTCGGGGGATGCGCCCTTGGCAGCGGAGGTCGTGCGCGGGATGCGCAGTGAAACAGTCGTGCTGACAGGCCAGTTGTCAGTGCTTCAGCTCGCGGAGACGCTGCGCCGCTGCGCCGTTCTGATCACCAACGACACAGGCCCGATGCATCTGGCCTGTGCAATGGCGACGCCGGTAGTCGCTGTTTTTGGCCCTGCGGTGCCGCACGAATCCGGCCCAGACTACATGCCAGGAAACATTTCGATCCGCAAAGTGGACGGCTGCCCAAATTGCACAAAATACATCTGCCGAGACAATCAGAGCTGTATGCGCCTCATTACCGTCCAGGAGGTAGCGCAAGCCGCGCTAGAATTGGTTGCAAAGTGATGGCACGGCAGTGGCACCTGAGGAGCAGGACAGAATATCGCTTGAGCGAAGGGTTCGCCCTTCGGTACAATTCGCGCAATGCTGAGATGTCGCTCATCATAAGGCGTCCAATTTTAGCTTCGGCATATTCATGTGATTTTCATGTTCGGCCTCTACACTCAAGCTGAGGCTTCGAAGCCTGACCAGGAGGTAGATGCTCGTGAAGAGTTTCTCAAAAATCGTTTTCATACTGTGTGTGACGGCAATGTCCACGGGGGCAGTTCTGGCAGTAGCTCCCGCTTTTGCACAGGATAAAGAGACAAAACCTCGTTCCGACCAGGAGCAGTCCAGCGCTGCGGCTCAAAACAGGACGGATAAGGCGGGGCGCGTCGAGGTCATCTTCACTGGCGGGCATGAGACCGACCCGCGCGACCGAGGCAGGCCCGTCGTCCTTATCGCGGGGGCGCTTGGCGTCTCGTCCGATGTCTTCCGCAAAGCCTTCAGCGGCGTCACCCCTGCGTCTGGCGGACGGCGACCTGAACCAGGGCAAGTGAATCGCAACAAAGACGTATTGCTTCGTGCGCTCTCCCCCTACGGCATTGACAACGAGCGGCTGGACACAGTGTCAGACTACTACCGATATAATGGCCGTTCGGGGGAGATCTGGCGAAATGCACCCGCACAGGCCTATGCGGTGATCCGTAATGGAGCAGTGACTGGATTTGTAATTACGAAGCCCGGTTCAGGCTATAGCTCCGTCCCGACGATCACCATTGCAGGAATGCCCGGTGTGAACCTTAAGGCAACGCTCGCCTTCGGCCCAGACTTCAGCAAGAACGGCTCGATCAAATCCGTATCCATCGCGGAGGATAACAAGCCTATCTCGAACGGCAAGCCAGCTCGTAGGAAATCGCCGGCCGGACGGTGACTGTCGATTCAGACGCATTATGAACTAAAAATTGCCCTCGACGGAGCTCCGTCGAGGGCAATGCGCTGATTTTACTGACTTCACTTCAGGAGAGAAGGGAGATGGGGGTCTCGAGTGCCTTCTTGACCTCCTGTAGGAACCTGGCGGCGAGGACGCCGTCCAGCAGTCGATGGTCGGCGGAGAGTGTGATCTTCATCAGAGAGCGGATGACCAGCTCGTCGCTGTTCGGCTTGGCGACGGGGGTGCGGACGATTCCGCCGATCGCTAGAATCGCGGCCTCGGGCGGGTTGATGATGGCAATGAACTCGTCCACGCCCATCATGCCCAAGTTTGATACGCTGAACGTACCGCCCTGATATTCGTCGGGCTTGAGTTGGTTGTTGCGCGCTCTGGTGATGAGTTGTTTGGCGCCGGCGGAGATCTGGCGCAGGGTCTTTGTATGACAGTCACGAACGACCGGAATGATTAGCCCGTCCTCAATGCCGACCGCGATACCGATATGCGCCTCTGTATAACGGCGGATATTGTTTTCGGCGGTCCAG
>JANXLO010000499.1 GCA_025355115.1 Chthonomonadaceae bacterium | reverse complement strand
TAGCCGTCGTTACGGACGTTGCCCATGAGTCGGAATGCCTTTCCCGTCGTTACCGCTTCCAGAATGTAAGAGCAATACTCGACGCTTCGGTTTTCTATGGCCGTGCTCTCGAACTGAAGCGGGTCGATCTCCGCATACTTCTCCGCCATAGCCCTGCCCCACTTGTAGTAGGCTCCCGACTCGCCGCCGAAGGCTGGCTCGTCGCAGTAGAGTTCGAGCGCCGCTTTGCTGCTTCGGAACCAGGGAACGTACTCTGAGAGATGCCCGGTCGACTCTGTCATGAAGTAACCGAATTGCCGAAAAACCTCCCCCCGTACCTTCTCGTTCTTGTAGTACTCGGGATGCTCGAACATTTCGCGAAGCTCAGGATAGAGATCGCGTCCTTCGTGCTCAAGTTTCAGAAACCAGTCCATATGATTTATGCCGCCGCAGACATACGTGATCTCGTGCTTCGGCACCTCGCAGTAGCCGGAGATTAGGTCGAGCGTAGTCTGGACGCCGTGGCAGAGTCCGATGAAGGGGACATTGGAGACTTTGCCGAGCGCGAGGCAATTGGCGGCCATCGGGTTGGCGTACTGGAGCATGATGGCGCCCGGCTTCGCCGTCTCCTCCATATCCTTGGCGATGTCCACCAGAACCGGGATATGCCTCTGTCCGCGAAACAGCCCGCCCGGCCCGAGCGTGTCGCCAATGCATTGGTCGACTCCGTATTTGAGCGGGATCTCGTAGTCAACTCCATAGGCATGGAATCCGCCCACCTGAATCATCACTACTACGAAATCGGCGTCGCGAATCGCCTCTCTGCGGTCGGTGGTCGCCCAGACCCTGGCAGGCAGTCCATTGTCGTCGATCATTCGCTGCACGAACGACTCCATCCGATGCAGCTTGCTCTCCGTGGGGCTCATCAGCGCGAACTCGCTGTCCGCCAGCGAGGGCGTCGCGAGAATATCAGAGATCAGCGTCTTGCAAAACACAACGCTCCCCGCCCCGATCATCGCGATTTTTCTTGGCATGTCAAACTCCTCCACAATCGAACGTAGCTCTAAACTCTTGATTGCAAGTTCGACACAAGACCGCTTTTTCCTGCTGCCGCGCGACTGGGGGTTGAAAGCTCCTTTTCATTGACAGTCAACGATTAAGGTTGCTATAATAGGTCACTGCCCCCGGTATGCAGAAAGGAAACAATCCATCGTGAACGAGAAAATTAATCGTCGTACTTTCATAGGAGGCGGCATGGCTGTGGCCGGCGGCGCAATGCTTGGCGAGAGCGCGAGCGCGGCGAAGAAGTCGCGTACAGTCGTTGTCTGGTCGGAAGGCACTGCGCCTAAAAACATATATCCGCACGACGTCAACGCCGTCATCGCCGATGGCCTGAAGCCGCTTAAAGGCTGGAAAGTCGTCATTGCGTCCATCGATGACCCGGAGCAGGGCCTGCCGGACTCACTGCTGAACTCCGCTGATGTTCTCATATGGTGGGGGCACAAGCGACACGGCGACGTTAAGGACGAGCTGGTCGCAAAGATCGTCAAGCGAGTCAAAGAGGGCGGAATGGGGTTCATTGCCACTCACTCTGCGCACTATTCGAAGCCCCTCAAAGCGGTTCTCGGCACCAACTGCGGCTGGAACGGTTACATAGATGACGGCAGCAAATTGACCGTTATCGTCAAAGCCACCGACCACCCCATCTGCAAAGGCGTCAAGGACTTCGTCTGCCCGCACACCGAGCGCTACGGTGATCCTTTCGAGGTGCCCACCCCCGAAACCGTGCTTTTCGACGGCCTTTACGAGCTGCCGAACAACACCACCGAGCACGCTCAGCAGGGCATGGTCTGGACAATCGGCAAGGGCCGAGTCTTCTACTTCCAGCCCGGCCACGAGGGCTACCCCATCTACTTCCAGGAGGAGGTTCGCCAGATCTTCCGCAACGGCGTCCAGTGGGTCTCGGCAAAGAGATAGCCTAGTGCCCGATAGCAAAACGGAGCCTGCAACTTTGCAGGCTCCGTTTTGCTTTAGGAGAGCGGCAAGCCAGCGACCAACCCCTCACATTTCGAGCGGGCTATTCTCTAGCGACTGACAGGCGTCAGAAGAAAAGCTCGCCAGGTGTGAGTCGGATACTTTTCGGAATGGCCATACCCAACTATTAGGCCGGTGTCGCAGATGTGAGTAGCCACTGAGAGCTTCCATCCGGAATCTGCGGACACGAGAGCGTTGAGGTCGTGCATTTTGCCATCGCGCCACAGACACGCAAGCCATCTCCAGCCCTCTTTTTTCGCCGTCTCCATCGATTCCCCAACGATTGTCCCGCTTCTGTTGATGGAGTGCGCTTCAGATTTATAGCCTTGGAGGGTGGGAAGGGCTGCAACTTTCCCGTTCTGCCATAGGCAGGCGTTTCGTCCTGTCTTCGTGTCGGCCCAACCTACGGCCTGCTCCGCCTCGTTGATCGCGCTGCATTCGCTCATCGCGCCGCCTAGCTCTGGCAAAGCAAACTGACGACCGTCCTTCCACATCACCGCATGACGATCCCACCAGGACGATACTGGCTGAGAGGGTTTTCGCTCAGGGATGAACGATCCGACGGAGGCTCCTCTGTCATTGATGCCGTTGCAGACGCTCTCGAAGTTTAGCGGGCTGCCGATCAGGCTCATCGCTCCTTCCTTCCACATAACGGCTTGCTTCGTCTTGTTGCCGACTATCCAGCCTCCTGCCGTCCCATCGTCGAGCAGACAAGTGACTCTGCCCGGAAGCTCGGAAAGCATCGTTGGCTCGAATTTGTTGGCGCGGCTCCAAGTTACAGGTCTCTGCGCGTACTTGACCGTCTCCGCATAGCCCGCTAGGTCGCCCTTTGCATTGATCGCCAGCGCTTGCCCATACATCCCGCCCACTTTTGGCAGCTCGGCAAGCGTTCCACTCTGCCACAGGAAAGGGCGAGACAAAAGGCTGTTGCCATGACCAGGAGGTACGAAGGTGTAGGCGTATCCCGCCACGGATCCCGAGTCGTTGACGCTGGAGGCTAGGGTGACGTCACAGTCTGCAAGAGTGCCCAGATCCGTGATCGTGTATTGAACCACAGGAGGAGAAATCTGCGGCTGAGCGCTCCAAGGCAAGAGCATGATCGCGAGGGAGAGGCCGAGGGCTATCTTGCGGGTCTGATTTTGGTGCTTCATGCTCAACACTCCTGTTCAGTTTCTGGCTTCACGTTGCTAGGTGGCCCTAGCAATACTGATACCCTACCGAGCCGTACCCCACTGCCTCAATGTGGAAGGCGCATTTTTTGACTTCCTTCCACTCCACCGCGTCCGATGAGAACAGCAGGCGGCCCTTCCATTGAGTGCCCACGAAGACTCCGGCGCCATAGGCTGCGGTTAATGGTGCGTTGTGATTGGGCAGACGCTTCCACATGCGCCCGTCCGGTGAAAGGTAAGTTGCCCCAGCGCCGACAGCGACGAAGTGATCGCCTGTCCACAGTATGGAGTTCAGGTGCTCGCCCTCTTCGCCAAGCAGCCTGTCCGTCCATGTCAGTCCATCCAACGTGCGCTGTCGCAATCCGTTCAGGCCTACTCCGACGAAGACCCCGTTGCCGAAAGCCACCTCCGCCAGCGTGTCGATGGCCTTCACATCTGGCAGATCCTTCCAGACGATGCCGTCTGTGGAGAGCGCTCGCCGTCCCCTGTCCCCGACCGCGACGAAGGTGCCGTTGCCGAAAGCTGCTCGACGCAGAAGATGCTTGCCGTCGAACTCGTGATAGTCCGTCCAGACTGCGCCGTCTGCCGAGTGGGTCTCGAACGGGCGGGAGGCTCCTACCGTGCCTCCATCGCCGCCAAGCCCGAAAAACTGTCCCTTTGCGAACAACAGGCCACGAATATACCGGCTGTATCCGGCGTCCTTCTCGAGGCTTTTCCATGTTGCGCCATCTTTGCTGACAGCGAAGAGGTTGCTGCCGCCATAAGAGCCAGCCACCACGCACAGCCCGTTCCCGAAGGCGACCGTACGGTAGATCTCCCCTTCCCGTCCAGTCACTGCAGCACTCCAATCACGCCCGTTCGCCGACGTGATCCGTGTTCCACTGTAGCCGACGCCCGTAAAAAGAAGTGCCATCCTCGTCCTTGCTAGACCAGACCTGGCAGTCTGCCGTTGTACTTGGATTTCCCGGACGTCTTGCTATTGCCGAAGCCGTCGGCTTTCACGCCCATCCGGTCAAGCATCTCCACGTAGAGGTTCGCGACCGGCGTTCCCGGCTCGAAGGCGAGGTGCTTGCCGGGCTTCAGCGAGCCGCCGCCGCGACCGGCGAGCAGAACCGGATAGTCGTCCGTGCCATGCCCTCCGTCCGCCATATAGGAGGTGTAGAGCAGCATGGAGTTGTCGAGGAGCGTCGATCCGCCCTCGTCTATCTCCTTCATTTTCTTCACGGTTTCGGCAAACAGCGCCGTGTACCAGGCATGGATCTGGCGGCAGGCTTCGCGGGCGATGGGATCGGCCTCATCCACTCGGGCGGCGTTGCCCTGATGCTCCAGGGTGTGGCAATGCCGCTCGTATCCCACCGTCACGACGCCGGGGAAGAGCGCTTCATCGCTGCCCGCTGCGAAGACCGCTACCCTCGTCGTGTCCGTCTGGAAGGCCAGCACGAGCAGGTCGGACATGATGCGAATGTACTCGCCGTGTTTCTCCGGGTCGCTCTCCACCTCACGGCTAATTTTGTAGAACGGGATGCCCTCCGAGTAGAGGGATGGGGTGACGAGATGGGAGGGGCCGGGATGACGGGCGTCGAGCAACTCCTCCTGCAGGCGTGCCTCCAGGCTTTGAAGGCGCGTCTCGACGGAGCGCACCGAGGTCAAATACCCGTCCAGTTTGTCCCGATCAGCGAACCCGAGTTGCCGTCGTAGATCCTTCGTTTGAGTAAGCACGAGATCGAGCACGCTCTGCTCCTCGGAAGGCGGGCCGGAGATTTTCTGAGCCGCGGAAGGCAGTGCATTCGCCCGCCGTTGCCAGTTGGGCACCACCGGCTTTCGGCCCCTGAACATCCGCTCGTAGACGAAGCGTGGATTGTTTTCGTAGGGCACGGGCGTGTTCGCGTCCCGGAAGGAGTACTGATTGAGGTTGATACCGACCTCGATGGAAGGCAGAAAAGTCTGACCGCCAATCTTCTGCGCCGCGAGTTGATCGACTGATATCCCCGCGTAGACTTTCCCGGCCTCCTTCTTAGCGTTCTCTGCGCCTGTTAGATGGAGGTAGGCGCAGTGCTCGTGGCCGTTGAGATTATCGGTGTGCCCACCCTGACAAAGCCCTGAGAGGACTGAGATTTCGCTTTTGGCGAAGTCTAGAGAACGCAGAATGGATGGCAAATTCGTCAGCGCACCAATCTGCTTGGGCTTCCACGACTCAAGGACAGTCCCGCCCGTCACCGAGAAGATGCCCATGCGAACAGGGGGACGCGCGACTTTGCCCGCGGCGCCCGCTCCAGTGGGGAGCAGCGACTCCAGGAAGGGAAGCGCGAGCGCACTGCCTGCGGCGCGAAGCACATTGCGCCGCGAAATCGGCTGATCACTTATTCCCAAGGGATGTTCTCCTCATTTCAGTTTGTGGCGAAGAGCTGCCGGTCCCGATTTCTGCACCGACGGCTGAAGAGGCTTTGACTCGGTGGGCGGAACGACATTCCGGCGATAGCGAAACGCACGGCTCATGACGATATCGGTCGCAAGCACGGAGAAACGGCACTCGTGCGCCTGAAGGTCACGTGCGATGTCGTTGATGGCAGGTTGATCGGCTGACTGCGTTTCCCGCCCAAGAGCATAGGTCAGCATTTGAGCGGTCATATTGCGCAGAAACAACTCTTTACGCTCCAGCAGTAGATATTTCAACTCCTCGACGCCGTTGATCTTCTCACCGGTCGGAAGCTGAGCGGAGGTGTCGAGCGCATCGTCCCCCTGTGATTTCCGCCACCGCCCGACCGCATCGTAGTTCTCCAGAGCGAACCCGAGCGGGTCAATCTTCGCATGACATCCAGCGCAGGCGGGCTGGCTCGAGTGCTTCGCCAGCAGAGCGCGAAAGGTCGTTCCGGTCTTCTGTTGCCTCTCCTCGTCCGTTATCTGGCTGACGCCGGGCGGAGGGGGAGGAGGCGGAGTCCCGAAAACGACCTCCAGAGCCCACTTGCCGCGGAGGGTTGGACTGGTCCGGAAGGTGTGCGATGTGAGGGCCAGAACGCTGCCCATCCCGAGCAGTCCGCCGCGATGGTCTTCCGGCCGAAGCTTCACAAGGCGCATCTGACCGCCGCTCACATCCGGAATGCCGTAGTGCTTTGCGAGCTCTTCG
>JANXLO010000485.1 GCA_025355115.1 Chthonomonadaceae bacterium | reverse complement strand
ATGGACGACCTGAACCAGCGCGCCTACGATATCCTCACCTCCAGCAAACTTGTGACCGCTCTCGACCTGTCCAAGGAAGACCCGAAAGTGCGCGAGCGCTACGGCAAGGGCGACATGAAAAACGTTGACGACGGCGGCCCGGACTGCAACGAGCAGTTTCTGATGGCCCGCAGACTCGTTGAGGCAGGCGCTAGAGTTGTCACTCTTTCCTTCAGCCGGTGGGACTATCACGACCGCAACTTCGCGCAGTGCAAGCTTCACCTGCCGCGCCTCGATCAGGCGGTGGCAGCACTCGTTCAGGACATCTACGACCGGGGCATGGATAAGGATGTCTCCGTAGTAGTCTGGGGAGAGTTCGGACGCTCGCCCAAGATCAACAAGGACGGCGGGCGCGACCACTGGCCTCGCGTCTCCTGCGCGTTGCTGGCCGGCGGCGGAATGCGCACCGGTCAGGTAATAGGCGCTACCAACAGGTTCGGCGAAGAGCCGAGCGAGCGGCCCATCCACTATCGGGACGTCTTCGCCACCCTCTACCACAACATGGGGATAGACCTCAAGACCACGCCGGTCGTCGATACCCTGAATCGCCCGAACTACCTCTTCCCCGACAACGACCCCATCCCTGAACTTGTCTAATCGGCGTTCTCAACCTGTCAGCAAAAGAGAGCCGCCCGAGATTGATTCTCGCAGCGGCTCTCTTACCGATCCAGCTTGCCTGTCGCTTAGCAGCTGAAAGAACTCACCCAGCTTCGCGTCAGACAGTGGGTTTTTTCGGGGCTGCCTTCGGCGCATGGTACTTGCTGATCGTCTCCTTCTGCTCCGCCGTCAGGAAACCTTCGACTTCCGTTTTGAAGTCCGCCAGAATCTCGGGGTTCTTGGTGCGACGATCTGCTTGTGCAACGGCCTTCATCTTCTCCTGAGTCGCAGCGGCGGCGGTCTTAATCTTGTCCATCTGCTCGGAAGTCAGTTTGACATCTGCCAGCACGCCTGAACGGATCGCTTTGCTCTGATTGAGAAGCATGACTATTGGGAGCTTTTCGGCCATCAGCTTCTGCTGCTCGGGTGTCAGCACTGCCTTGATGTCGTCGTTGGCGGCGGTATTGAGCTCACGAATTTTCATTCGGTCGCCCGCGGCAGCCTCGACATCCGTCTTGAGCTTATCCTGAATCGCGGTGACTTTGGTCTTCTGTTCGTCCTTCAGCGTGACCATCATGTTCAGCACTGAGATCGGCAGGGTGGAGGCGCCGGCGCGCCGACCCTGTCCGCCGCCATTTCCGGCGCCCTTTGCAGGGGTCTGTCCGGGGGCGGCAGGCGGGGCCTGGGCAAGGATGGGGACGCCAAGGACCAAGAGAGCGCCAAGCGCAAGAGTAATTCGTTTCAAACTGTTCATCGGGGAAAGCTCCTCTAATGCGAGAATATGGGCGGCGTACAATCTGCCCAATGGAAATCTGTTTCATTGCTCCTGACGCATCGAAATCGCTTTTGTTCAGTTCTGTCCATAAACTGGATACTGCAGTCCCGAATTTTGCCTACTGCTTGCTCAGAGTGGTCTGGCTGCTGCAGACGGTCGACCGGGCATACCAGTGCCTGTCGGAGGATGATATTTGGCTATGATGGCTTTTTGCGCAGGGGTGAGCAGGGCGTCCACCTGCGTTTTGAAGCCTGCCATGATCTCCTGGCCTTTGGTTCTGCGTTCCTCGCGGGGCACTGCCTCCATCTTCGCCTGCTCGGCGGTCGCCAGAGTTGTAATCTTGCCCATCTGAGGCGCAGTGAGTTTTACGTCTGCCAGGACAGCCGCGGGCACTGCTCTGCTGCGGTTGAGTAGCATCACGACCGGCAGCTTGGCCTCGACTGTCTTCTGCTGCTGAGGAGTCAGAACCGCCTTCAAATCGTTATTGACCGCGGTGAAGAGCGGGCCCATCTTGGCCCGGTCGCCGTTTGCCGCCTTCATATCGGCCTTCAGCTTGTTTTGGATCGCCGTAATTTTTACCTTCTGAGCGGGCTTCAGAGTGACTATTGTCGCCAATGCACTCACGGGCATCATGGCCATTCCACCGCCGCCTCGCCTGCCCTGCCCCTGACCTCCGGGGCGGCCTCTCTCACCACCCGGTCCTCCGGGCCCACTAGGGCCGCCGGGCGGGCCTACTCTGGGCGGCCCAGGGGGACCGCCTTTTGGCGGGCCTTGCGCCATAAGCGGAAGGCTGACTACTAGCATTGCGCTCAATGCGAGCGCAGTACGTTTCCAACCATTCATGTCCGACTCTCCTCGTTTTTTGTAGGTGACTGGGCAACCCGTTCGGCCGCCTCTCCTCTGCATCACTATAGCACAAAAAAGTCTATGTGCCATCTAGCGGGCACTCATCTACATCCCGGCCGCCTTCAGTATCGCGGTTGAAAGGGTCACGCCGAGCGCCTGACTGGTCGCGGCATCCGGATGAATGCCGTCGTGGGAGTGCTGGCTTGGCGTGCCTGAGGGATCCGTCAAGCCTGTCTGGACGAATGTGCCAAGGTCTATGAGAAACACCTTTGTATCTGTCTTGTTCGCAGCCTGATACGCCAGAACCCCCTGCGTTATGCTTTCGCGCTCGAAGCCGTTAAAAGGAATTACAATGCATATTCTGGCGGCAGGCATCGCGCTTCTTGCCTCAGTTATCCATTTTTGCACTGTTACCCTGACCTGAGTAGTATCAGCGGGGGCCAGCGCATCATTCACTCCATGCATGACGATTACATAGTCGGGCTTTGGTGTAAAGATACGGGGTTTGCCTGCAAAGTAGCTCTGCCAGGCAGTGGAGAAAGGAGGGACATTGCTCCCCTCCTGCCCCGGGATCGTCCATCCCTGCCTTGCCATTCCGACCACGCCGAATTCCGCGCCAAGGGCGGCGGCACAGGTATAAGTGTAGGCATGTGTGGCATCGCCGTCGTGAATGGGGTCCTTGCGTGCCGACTCCGTTCGCACGCCCTCCGTAATACTGTCGCCATAGAACAATGCACGATTTGCAAGCAGGGTCGGCGCGACGGATTTGCCGCCCGCGTCGAGCGTGAGTCCGGTGATCCGCACCGCCTGCACCGGGACTTTCCAACGATCCTGAGAGAAATTTGAGGAGACTATCCATACCTTGCAAGTATGGTCGGTCGCCGGGTCGAGCGCATCAGTGCTGAGGGGAATCTGCACGTCACCTGCGACGAGCTGATAGGTGTGGAGGGTCCCTGCGTCCACCTGCCAGCGTATCCTCGGCCCGCCTTTATCTGAGGCTGTCATATAGGATGATGTGTCGATGTCCAGTCGGACAGCGCTGCTGTGGAACGCGGCGGACAGATAGGCTCCCGGCTGTGTTGAGAGGGCTGATGTGGCACCGTTGACCGTCCAGTTGTAGGGACTCAAAAACAGATTGGGGTCGTCGAGGGCGATCCGCGGCCCTGTCACAGCCGTAGTGTAGTGAGGAAACGGGGCATCACCAGTGCCGCAACCCGCACAACATAGCATAGCGAACAGCAGAACTATACCAATTCGTCGCATCTCATCTCCTCATTCCTCATTCATGACCCCCACCATTCTACAGCCCAGCGAAGGGTCTGTCAAGCTCCAAATGCCGCGTGCGTAGCCTCTGTCCACTTGACGTGCATCCTGACACTAGTTATAATGGAGGAGCATGCCTGTCCGATCAGACGTCTATCGGATTTGAGCTGCCCATGGGCATCGGAATACGATTTTCGAAGGAGTTGTGCTTGTCTGACGGCGAAGTCGAACTGAAATCTGTCTGCATCTACACCGATGGGGCCTGCCTCGGCAACCCTGGCCCAGGGGGATATGGAGTTGTACTGCTGCATGGAGCTAAACGGCGGGAGATATCCGGCGGCTTCAGGCGAACGACCAACAACCGAATGGAGATTCTAGCGGCCATTGTCGGCCTGGAATCACTGCGATATCGCTGCACCGTCACGATCTTCACCGACTCCAAGTATCTCGAGCAGAGCATCACGCAGGGCTGGGCCGCGAAGTGGCGCGCCAACGGCTGGAGACGCAACCCAAGAGAAAAGGCGATCAACCCTGATCTCTGGGCACGCCTGTTGGATCTGTGCGCTCAGCACGAAGTGCAGATCAAATGGGTCAAAGGGCATGCCGGAAACGTCGAGAACGAAGCCTGCGACCGCCTGTCCGTCGCAGCGGCCGAGAGCAAGGATCTGCCAGCGGACACCGGCTATGAAGCCCCCGAGGTTGTCCTGATCGCTGAATATGATTTATGCTGATTTGTCGAGCGAGTAAAGGAGTGAATGTGTCTTCAATTTCTGCATTGGAAGCGCTCGAGCGCCTGATAGAGGGCAACCGTCGGTTTGTTTCCGATGAGAGAAGTCTGGTCTCATTCACAAGCCAGGAGCGCCGCATGGAGTTGGCCGCTGGCCAGCAGCCGTTCGCGATCATTCTTGGATGCTCCGACTCGCGTGTGCCGGCGGAGATCGTATTCGACCAGGGCCTTGGCGACCTGTTCGTCATTCGGGTCGCCGGAAACATCGTCGCCTCGTCCCAGGTTGGAAGCGTGGAGTTTGCGGCGGAGCGTTACGGCACCCGACTGGTGGTGGTGTTGGGGCACTCGCAGTGCGGGGCGATTCTGGCGACACTGGAGGAGCTCCAGCAGGAGAAGGCCAACCAGTCCCGAAATCTCCGCTCCATAGTCGACCGCATCAGACCGTCCGTAGAGGGACTGCTAGCAACAGAGCTTAGACACGATTCGGCAGCCCTCGTGCAGCAGGCAGTCCGTGCCAATATCCGCGTCTCCTCTAGCCACTTGCGCCACGGCTCGGTGATTCTGGAGCAGCTTGTCCAGTCAAACGGCCTTCTCGTAGTGGGCGCTGAATACTCGCTGGAGACAGGGGTTGTCGATTTCTTCGATGGTCTGCCTGAGAAAGTGTGAGAACCTGTTCAGAGATTCACTTCTGACGGGCAAATAGAGGAAAATGGGGTAGCATTGCAGAAGGCTGTATATCAAGCGAGCGCAATCGCAGAGTTAGACGCCAATCATTGTGAATACCGAGCATAGATGTGTCCAGACACGGCAGTTTACATTACTAGGTACTGCCGAGTTTGGTCATGTGGTAGGTGAGTTCGGTCAGGTAAGTCATGGCGGAGTGAACTCCTCCGCCGATTGACCTTCGGCCCAGTTTCCTTCGGAAACGCTGACGCGCATGTATTTTTCTTTCTTCGATGGGGATAGTGTAGAGTACATGTTCGTACTGGCCGTGGACGACTCCGCGCCTGGTTTTTGCTGTGTTCGAGCGCATTCGACTGAACCCTTGCCGCTCACAGAAAATTTCGTTCGTTTGGATATTCGTATGCCGCCCCCGATTTTTGCGGCTAACCCGATGCAACTCGAAGTCTGTCCGCCCCCTGACTTCCGCTCGATTAGGAGGAACACGCTATCAGAAAAGCACTTCTGTTACTGGCTGGCGCTTCGGCTCTGGCGCTCTGGGGTTGCGGGGGAGGCAGTTCGTCTTCCGGGCCGACAGCCAATCCACTCGTCGATGGGCGCGCTGCGCTGACGCAACTGGCTTCCAATGCCACGCCGACTTCCTCGCAGTCACTTCAATCCGCTTTCTCGCTATTCGAGAAGGCGCTCCAGCAGAATCCCAACAGCTCAGAAGCCCACTTCGGAGCTGCGGTCTGCCTGATGGGAGATGCCGGATTGCAGATAGACGGCGGCCCGATGGTTGCCATCGGATCGCCTGGGGCGCCTGTCCCGGAGCCACAGAAATCAGGCAGCCGAGAGCCCAGCCATCCCGTTGGCGGCACCGGCAATAGCGGCTCTGGATTCGTTTTGCCGACGTCTCCCACGGAGGGCGATCAGCCGCCTTCTCCTCCAGGCAGCACTGAGCCGGGAAAACGCATTGAGCCTGCGCATACGCTCGGACTGTTCTGGTTCCTGGATCGCGGTCTCAGCAACCCAAACACACTCCTGAATATGCTCGGCCCCATCTCCGATCTGCGACTTGGTCTCGTTCCTTACTACGGTTACTCCGGTGATGCACAGAATGTGGCTCGCCGACAGAAACTGCTTGCGGACCTTGCGACAGTCTCGCAGCACCTTCAAATTGTTGAGGCTGATGCCAGCTTCACGCTCACATTGCCTGCGCCGGATCAGGACGATCAGCCCGTCACCATCGGCCTACCCGAAGTCTACCTGTTCGATGCCTATGTCCAGTCGCTGCGCGTCTCGACGGCGCTCTCACTGACCTACAACCGTGACCCAGGCACTTCAAATCTTGTGCCTGGCGCCGTCTCCGGTGGCAGCAGCGGCGCGTCTGCTCCCAGGCCGCCAGCCCCTCCGATCTTCTCCCACGGCGGACGTGAACCCGTCATAGACCCCTTGCCCCTTTCGCCCTATCTCGCTCTGGACGTAAACAAGGATGGGAAGCTCACACCCGACGAGTATCTGCCTGCGAATCCGTTCCTAACCCTGCGAGACACTGCCTATTTCCAGACGGCGAAAGAGGCGATGCTCGCGGTAGCAGACCGTGAGACAAAGGGAATTGCCGGCATTCTGGCGAGACCGGACGGCGGAAGCTTCCTCATACCCAATAGCCCCGATGTGAAGAAGGCGATCACGAATATCCGCGATGTCGTTCTGCCACTTATCGTGCAGGCGACCACTGGACCTGTAACCATCTCCGTGCCGCACTACCAGACTATCCCTCTGGTCGCCATCGGGGCTGGATCTACGCTGGTGCATCCAGTGACTGCCACTAACGAACTATTCACATTGCACCCAGACCACGGAGGTGATTTCCCGCCCGAGCCGCCCCGCAGGGAGGACATCAAACTGGTACTGAACATCTCGGCCTGGTTCGCCCACCCGCCCGCCGACCTGAAACCGTTCGCCCCGACCTATGTCCTGAACACAGTCGGCTTCCCCAACTTCGACATGACCGTCTATCCAGACCCAACGTTCGGCGGCCTTTTCCCTGAAGGCATCCCTGCCGACCTCCGCCTCTGACCCTATCCAACAGCCCGACGCTTCGCATCCGCGAGCGTCGGGCCGCCATCTTTGCTCTTCACAACGAAGCTTCTGGCAACTCCCGAACCGACATCGACTCGCTCCTTGACGAAATCTCTTCCATATTGTATACTCATTATCGTACTGTCTGGTGGGGGATCGTCCAGCGGCAGGACCGCGGTCTTTGGAGCCGTGAACCGTGGTTCGAATCCACGTCCCCCAGTAAATAAACTCCGGCTCCTCTTACGAATGTGAAGAG
>JANXLO010000471.1 GCA_025355115.1 Chthonomonadaceae bacterium | reverse complement strand
CCACCGGGCCGCGCCAGTCTGGGCCATTCTCTATCCCTGTCAGACCGTTTCGGATGCCGAGAATGCAGCCGACGTTGCCTGAGTTGCAGTCGGTGTCCCACCCGCAGGTGTTCACGATGGACAGCGACTTGGAGAAATCCCCCTCACCGTAGAGAAGGGCATGGATGATGAGCGCGTGGTTGGGAACCATATGGCAACCGCCGCCATATTTTTTGTAGCCGTACTGCTTCACAATTTTTTCGCGGGTCTTGCGCCAGTCCTTTTCTACCCCATGCCACTCTCGAATATCGCCGATCATCCGTGCGATCGTCGAATCCGCCGGGACGAATCCCACGGCGATGTCGAGCAGCTTCTGTATGTCGTCTTCAGCGAATGCAGCCGCTTCTAGAGCCGCCACGACCTGCGCGCCATAAATCGCCTCACCGTCGTGACTGACGCTGGCTGCGCGGCGAGCGAAGTCGGCGGCGAGATCTGGATCTCCGGGCGCAGCCATTCCCCAGCCATCGATGAATATCTGAGCTCCGATCTGCTCGGCGACGACTTTGCCGTTGGTGACGATAGAGCCGGAGAAGGGGGCCGCTATCCCCTGCTTTAGGCGCAGGTAGGCAGTGTGCTCCGTGGAGGTTCCCATCCCGCCCCACCATAGAACGGTGCGCTTCTCGATGAGGTAGTTCAGCCAGGTCTGTCCTATCTGTGCAGGCGTCAGGCCGCGCTCGTAGCCATTGTCCGCCAGGGCGCGAAAGAAGGTGAAGGTTCCGGAGATGTCGTCGTCCGATACGATGAGCGGAGTGCAGCGCTGCTCGTGAACGTAGTACGTTATCTCGCCGAATTCGCGGAGAATGGACTCATGGCTCCATCCCTCGAACGGCCTTCCCAGATAGACTCCGATGATCTTACCTAGCACACCCGCATAGACTCGCTCGGTGTAGTCCTTCGGTAACGCCATGGTTCCTGCCTCCTCGATTTGCGGTATTCCTGTTCCCACACTTCACCGTTACGCCTTGATACTCCTCTGTTTCGTACAACTGTAAGCGAGCGGGAGAGGTAAATATAAAATTGTTTGCCTGCAATAGAGGAGATTCGTGGACGCAGGCGAATAGTACTAAGGAGAGGTTGTATGATTGTAAAACAAAAACATTATTGGAGGCATTGAAAATGGCTATTGCGGCGAAGTCGCCCCGGCCATCCGATGTTTCGGATGGCGTTGAACGTAAAGTGTTGCCCAACGGTTTGACGCTACTTGTAAAACAGAGCAATAACGCGCCCGTCGCGGCAATTGTCGTTCACTACCATACAGGGTATTTTCAGGAAGAAGACCGACATGGCGGCATCGCGCATGTCATCGAGCATATGGTGTTCAAAGGCACCCCGTCCCGTCCAGACCAGAACCAGTACGCGAGAGAAATAGAGGAGCTTGGAGGCACTTTGAACGCCTCGACGGGCTACGAGGACACGATCTACTATGTCGTCGTTCCCAGTGATGGCCTCGAGAAGGCGATAGAGATACAGGCAGATGCCCTCCGAAACTTCATGATCGACCCGGACGAGCTTGCACGCGAAATCGAAGTGATCGTCCAGGAGGCGGAGCAAAAGCGTGACAATCCCGGCGCGATGCTCATTGAATCGCTCTACGCCCTGGCCTTTGATCGGCATCGAATCCGCCGCTGGCGGATGGGGGAGGCAGAGGCGCTGCGCGATTTTCGGCAGGAGACACTCCGCGAATTTCTAGGTCTCAACTATGTGCCTCAAAGCATGGCCATCGCGATTGTGGGGGACATAGACACGGGCGAAGCGCTCAGGCTTGCCGCCAAATATTGGGGCGACTTGCCTGGTGAGACCACTTCCCGTCCTGTTTCGCCCGCTGAGCCGGAGCGAGTTGGCTATCGTTATCGCCGCATGACTGGCGACACTCAACAGCGTCTTCTCATCTTTGGCTTCCCCGCGCCCCCCTTTCTGCATCCGGATTCGGCGGCACTTTCCGTGCTCAGCGCGTTGCTCAGCGACGGACGTTCTTCCCGTCTCAATCGGCATCTGAAGGAGGAGCAGCAGCTTGTCAGCTCAGCATGGGCGGGCTACGATGCTATGGAGCAGATGGGCATCTTCACTCTCGGAGCGGAAGCCAGCGCGGACGACCCGCTCGCGGCCGAGTGCGGGCTCTGGGCGGAAATAGCTCTGATGAAGGCGAATCCACCTGACCAGAACGAGATGCAGAGAGTGAAAACGCGACTTGAGATGCGCCGTCTCTCCGCGCAAGAGGAGGTTATGGGGATCGCTCGAACACTGACAACCTATGAGGTGCGGGGGGGATATCGGCTGGCAGACGACCTGGTCGAACAGATCCTCGCAGTCACCGCAGAGGATGTGCAGCGCGTAGCACAGACCTATTTCGATCTCAACTCGGCCTCACTTGTGGAGTATCTTCCCTCTGGAGTCATGGTGCCAGAGCGGAACGCGGAGGAGATCGAGACCGCCCTTCGACAAGTCGTTCCTGCAAGAGCCGTAGGTGCCCGCACTGAGCCGGACAATGTCGGCTCGTTCCTCACGTCATTGAAGACAATGTCGGATACCCGAATCGTACCCCTTCCCGGTGGAGGAACTCTCTATTTCAGGCCTCGTTATGACTTGCCGCTTGTCTCTATAGAGGTTGCCCTTCGGGGCGGGAGACGGCGCGAGACCCGAGCCAACTGCGGCATCACGAACCTGATGGCGAAATCGATGTTGAAGGGGACTGCCAATCGAGATGCCGAGGCAATAGCCGCGCAAATCGAAGGTCTGGGCTCCGGCATCGGCAGCAGTATTGGCGGAGACAGTTTCCATTTCGGAATAAAGCTGAAGCGTGACGTTCTTCAGGAAGGCATCAAAATCTTCGCCGATGTCCTCGCAAACCCTACGTTTCCTGAAGCGGAGGTTGAGCGCGAGAAACAGGCAGTATATGCCGCGCTTCGGCGCAAGGAGGACAACGGGTACGCCTTGACCTACGACCTTTGTATGAACGCCTGCTTCGGCGATCAGTCCTACGGTCTCCCTGGAACCGGTGATGTCGAGTCTATTGGTCGCCTGAAAGGAGACGATCTGCGCGCCTGGCATAGGACACATCTGGTCGCGGGCAACCTCCATGTCGGGATAGTCGGTGACCTGTCGGAAGAGGAGGCGGTCGCTCTCTGCAACGGTCTCCTGCCGACCGGAAAGTTGCCCGATGTCGCCCTTGAACCAATCCACTATTTGGCATTCACCGAACAAGTCGTTGAACGCAATAAGCAGCAGACCGCCGCGTTTCTAAGCTTTCGGGGCGCTGATCTGCAGAACGACGACCGCTACGCCCTGGACGTGCTGGCCGAGATTGCCGCCGGTTTGAATGGCAGATTTCTCCGGGCAGTACGTGGGGAGAATGGTCTGGCCTATACTGTCATGGCCGCGCACTGGACTCGCCGGGAGGCAGGCAGCTTCATCGCCTACACCTCCACCGCCCCCGAGAACGAGCTTCGCGCCAGAGTACTTCTGCTTGCAGAGTGCGAGCGATTCAGGGACTTTCCCGTCTCAGACAGGGAGTTGCAGACGGCGAAAACTTCTTTGCAGGGACGATACGTAGTAGGCATGCAGAGCTTCAATGCTCAGTCAAGCGAGCTGGCTGGCCTCTGTGTCAATGGGCTGCCTCCGAACGAGACCCTGATCTACCTGGAGCGAACGAAGCAGATCACGACAGCGCAA
>JANXLO010000419.1 GCA_025355115.1 Chthonomonadaceae bacterium | reverse complement strand
CCCCCTACGTGAAGTTCGGCGTCGGATTCGCCGATCTCGACAACGACGGGTGGCTAGACCTGATTCTGACGAACGGGCATGTGCGTGACAACGTCCACGTGTTCGATTCAGCGCAGAACTATGCTCAGCCGATGCAGATTTTTCACAACGAGCAGGGCAGATTCTCGAACGGTTCCCCTGTGTCCGGCATCTTCGATTTGAGAGCAGTTGGCAGGGGAATGGCCTTCGCGGACTACGACCACGACGGCCGCACGGATGTGCTGGTCTGCAATCTAGAGGGCAAAGCGATGCTCCTGCACAATGTGACTCCGACGCGCAGCCACTGGCTGGACGTGCGCCTAAAGGGACATGGCGGCAATCGCTTCGGCCTGGGTGCCTGGGTGACGGCCAAGGCAGGCGGCCTTTCGCTCCTACGGGAGATACGCACCAACGGCAGCGTCCTCTCCGCCTCCGATCCTGTAGCGCACTTCGGGCTGGGCGCCTTCGCAGCTCCCGTTAAGCTGACAGTTCGGTGGCCTGACGGCAAAACCCAGCAGCTCACCTCTCCAAAAACAGACGCTACGATTACGGTATCCTCACCCTGAACCTGACTGTTTCTTTGCGTCTCTGCTTCTCTGCGCTAGATTTCCCCCTTCCCTCAGTAACTTTACCCCGTTTCTCCCCGCCTAACAGTTCAGCGACGAGCAGCCAGGCGTGAACCTTTTCGTTCGCCGCGATAACTAACTTTTCGTGTGCCCACGCCTAACCAGACTTTTGGAGCTTCCCGACAATGAATGATATTAGTTTTCGTGACCGTTTCCGTCGACTGTGTGCCGCAATGCCCCGTGGCAGATGGGCGACGATGGCCCTGTGTGCGCTGTTGGCAACGGCTGGCCTTGCGCTGACTGTGCGCCCAATTCTGGCGAGGCAGACGCCGCAGGAACTCGTGAGGCAAGGGGACAGAAGCTGGAATGAGCAGTCATTTGAACTTGCTCTGGAGTCATATCAGCAGGCGCTCAAAGGAGATCCCAAGCTGCCCAATCGCGCTGAGATCGAATACCGCATCATGGTCGGATTGGGTCGAGCGAAGCGGTGGGACGAGGCACTCGCGGCGGCAGAGCGCTACGTCGACAAATACCACGACACACTTTGGGAGGCGCGAGGGCAGGTCTGGCGAGGGCGGCTCTACCGAATTGTAGAGCACAGCGGCTACAGAGTCGGGAAGAAGGTCACGCGGGGAAATAATGTGCCGAAGTCGGACGAAGGGGAGGCGCCTGAAGGGGTCTATCTGGAAGTCGATGACAACGAGACGGCGACTGAAGCGATGAGCAGAGCGCATGAGCTGTTCTCAAAATTCAAGAGCGCTCGACTCGCGACAGAAGAGCGGGACAGCCTGACCGCAGCCGAAATCGACCTCGATTTCGACCTGGCGGAGATTTCCACACGTGAGGACGACACCGCAAATTACGATCCTGCCAAAACGGACTGGACGGTCGATTCTAACCTGCCTTACGATCCCCACTGGCCCTCCGCCCGCCGAGTCATGACCCTCTATGAGCACATCATTCAGCTCGACGCACAGCGTGCAGGCGTCGATCACCATGCGACCGTGCTGGCGACTCTCGGCAAGGCCGCTTTCATTGTCCAACTCCGACAGCGTAACTCCAGTTCGCAGAGAATCTGGGGCTACCGCAGAGTTTCGGGACAGCGAGTTCCGATCTATATTCATGTTCCGGTGCCCTATGAGACGATTGATCCAATCGATCTCCTGCTTGAGGTGCTTCAGCGTTTCCCCAACGATCCAGAAGCAGATCGCATCGCCTACACCGCAGCGCTATGGACGGAGCAGAAGGGCGATTTTCTGCACGCCGCTGACAGATACATCTCCCTCCTGCACACCTATCCCAAGAGCCACTGGAGCAGCGACGCGAAACGTCAGTTGGATGGCCTGACGCGCCAGACGATGAGCCTTAGCGTCCCGAACTCCACGCCTCCCGGCCAGAAGGCGGCTCTGCAGGTCAGCACACGCAATATTTCGCAGGTGCGACTGACGGCCTATCGAGTGCATCTGGAGTCGATTTTTGGACATGACGAATCCAGGGACGCCAACGGCTCGATACGACGTCCCTCCTTCGAGGACTTTGCCCGTCACTTTCATCCTGAATCCGCCAGCCCAGCTTACCGCCGTGAAAAGCTTGCGGAGTGGACCATCACGACCTCCAACAACGGCAAGTACAATATTGCCAACGACAGCGTCGCCACTCCATTGGACTCCCTAGGCGCTTACATAGTCGAAGCGCGAGCGGGAGAGAAGAGCCAGATCGGCGCGACGACGCTGGTCATCGTCACCGACCTCGCGCTGGTGGAAAAAGTGGATCGCAATGGGATACTCTCCTACGTTGCGGACGCCAAGACTGGCAAGCCGCTGCCCGGCGTGAAGCTGACGCTCTGGGAGCCGGTTCGGCTCTTCGAGTCCGATCCCGAAGTCGAGGCTGTCTATGGCAACAGCCAGACCGACAGCGAAGGCACGAACTATGTGCGACTCCTCGAGCCGATCTCTCTGGGACATGGATCTCAGACGGAGGTGCGTCGATCCGCTCAGGTGTTCGCCTATGCGGGCGACAACCGTTATGCCGTCGCGCGAATATCGAATTTTGGCAGTTCCGATCTGCCTGTCGGTGAGCATGCATTCAAGGCATTCGTCTATACCGACCGTCCGCTCTATCGCCCCTCTCAGCCAGTGAATCTGCGCGTTGTGATGACAGAAGGAAGGCCCGGTGCCTATCACCTCGCAATAGGCAAAGAGGCGCTTCTGAGCGTGAGCGGCCCTCGCGGCGAACTGCTGCATCGAAACATCAAGATGGGTGAGCGCGGATCCTTCAACGACAGCTTTACTCTCCCGCCAGGGGCTGACCTCGGGTCCTGGAGCGTCAGGGTGATGGCGAGGCCGGAGCGTGAGCTGCCTGGCGAGTTTGTCTATGGATTCACAGCTTTCCGAATCGAGGAGTACAAAAAGCCTGAGTTTGCGGTGACTGTGACTCCGGTAAAAGGCCAGGTTCGCGTCGGCGAGACGATGAAGGTGACGATAGGCGGAAGGTACTTCTTCGGTGCGCCTGCTGTTAACGCGAAGGTGCATTACAAGGTGCTGCGAACTCCCTATGTGCATCCTTTGCCCTTCCGTCCGCGTCTGGACTGGTTCGAGCACGAGGCACAAAATCTTCCCTCCCGTTGGGGACGCGGTGATCGCGAGCAGGGAATCGACTACGGGTACTGGGGCAATCCGGGCACTGTATATCGCGAGGGGGATTTGACGACCGACGCCAAGGGCGAGGCGCACCTGCTTTTTCCCACCAATCCACCCAAGCTTCCGAAAGGCTACAAGAGCAATCCGGGTCTGATGAACGACCAAACCTTTACGATCACAGCGGAGATGGTCGATG
>JANXLO010000434.1 GCA_025355115.1 Chthonomonadaceae bacterium | reverse complement strand
TCGTCCGTCGTTCAGTCAGAATGCGAGCGATCTTATAGCCTGGAGCCGCGCGCATCTTATCCACACAGGCTAACGGAGCGATCACGATGCCTATAAAACGAACAGTGGGAGTCACTAGCCCAAAGGTTGCGGCAGATGCGTCCGATGTATTGCGTGACAAAAGGGCGACGGTCAAGGAACGGTCAGTAGCAGGAGATGCACTGCGCGACGCCTCTGCTCCCCCGGGCGTCACCAGCCCGAGGGTCGCAACTGAAGCCTCTGAGGTTCTTCATGACTCGAGAGCCAGCGCGGCAGAGAAGTCTTCAGCAGGTGAGGCGTTGCGTAACGCCAGTGCGTCAAAGCCTCGTACGAAAAAGTAGCTTTAGCTTTGCTGTGCCCTGGACTAATGAAATCCAGGGCATTCTCATGTGTGACCCGGATGCGCCTCTGCGGACATTGCCACGTTGAGAGGCAGTCGCGCCACCATGGATCCAGGCAGTTCGAGAGGCAAGCACTTGGAAGAATCGACAGGCGCTCGGTCTATTTTATTTCCAAGGGGGCACGTGGCCCAAAAAATAAGATCGGATAACTAGGAAAGCGAGCCAAGATATGCAAAAATATAACCCTATCGCTGCTCTCGTCGCGTTGATGGTTTTCGGTACGGCCTCGTGCGGCCCTAGCTCACCTACCGGACAAGTCGCTGGCGCTTCGGCGCCTTCCAGTGACGGCAGCTCAGCAAACAGCAATTCAGCGAAGAATGACAGCACGCCTTCAGCTGGGGCGGCGAAATTTCTGCCCGATCCCAACATCACTCCGGGAGACACTCTGGACGTGACAGCTGCAGACGTCTGCGTCTCGGGCTACAGCAGCAAGGTTCGCAACGTTCCCGAGGCCGTCAAGCAGCAGGCCTATTCCAACTATGGAATCACCTCCCACCTCCCGCACGAATATGAGGTGGATCATCTCATAAGCCTGGAGTTGGGCGGGTCGAATTCCATCAAAAATCTCTGGCCAGAATCGTATGAGACACAGCCCTGGAACGCCCGCGTGAAGGACAAGCTGGAGAACGAACTGCACCGTCTCGTCTGCTCCGGCAAAATGGATCTCAAAACGGCGCAACAGGAGATTTCGACGGATTGGATCGCCTCCTACAAGAAGCATTTTCATACCGACAAGCCGCTCAACTCCGGCAGCCGTACATCTCAGGAATACGCGGGCGCAGCCAATTCCGGCAGTGGTGAAGGCGGAAACACCAGCGGAGACGTCTCGCAAGGAGACGGCAAAGTATGGGTGAACACCAATTCAGGCAAGTACTGGCAGCCCGGCACTCGCTACTATGGAAAGACCAAGGAGGGCGAGTACATGACCGAGGCCGAAGCCAAGAAGCGCGGATTCACTGAGGCGCATTTCTCGCAGTGAGGCCCACAGCGGCGCGGTACTGCCTGCTCGACGGTCGGGAGGAAGCCATGATGCAGTTTGAAGAAGAAAAAGCGTTCTACGAGGACAAAGGCTATGTGGTCGTGCGCGGGCTCTTTGGGGAGGAAGAGACGGCAGCTTTGCGCGAACACTATATGCGGCTAAGGGAGGAAGGCGCCTATCCCGGCGACTTCGACGGGGTGGACGCTTCGAGCTCCGACCCGCTGAAGCGCTATCCGCGCATGATCCACATGCACCGCTGGGATGAAGCCAGCCTGAAATGGCTTCTGGATAGCCGCCTCTGCGCGGCCATGACGGCACTGCTCGGTCGCGAGCCCTATGCCGTGCAGACCATGCTCTACTTCAAGCCCGGCGGGGCCAGAGGGCAGGCGCTGCATCAGGATCAGTTCTATCTTCGCGTTCAGCCGGGCACCTGCCTCGCAGCATGGCTCGCGCTCGACCGCTGCGACGAGGCCAACGGCTAGA
>JANXLO010000390.1 GCA_025355115.1 Chthonomonadaceae bacterium | reverse complement strand
AAACCCGACCATCTGAAGTGTGCCTATACGGCGCGTTCCCCGCACCTCGCCCACTTCAGGAATGGTGACCGCGAAATTAAGCCTTCGCTCAGGGGCGGACGACTCGGTGCGGACGGTGGCGACAGCCTGGGTAAAACTGTGCGTCTCTGTCCGGCTGAACCCGATTGGATCGTCCTCGCCGCGCGCGATGCCGACTCCGGTCGAGGCTCGCATAGCTGCTGAGAGCAGATAGGCCGCGCAGTCGGCGAGCGCCAGGTCCGAGGCGTCCGGCAGATTCTGCGCCGCGGACTGAAGGCGGGTTATGTCGAGCAATCCTTCCGCAAGGCGCGCGGCGGCATTCGCCTTCTGCGCTCCGAAATATCGCACCGCGACCACCGAGGTCAGCGCCGCGCCAGTGAGAAGAGCGATTTGCCCAACCGAGGGTTTCGTGATAGTGATGTCAGCCATGTTGTCATCCTCCTACCGCATATTGACGAGAACACGTTGGCAGTGGCTTCGCGAATCGAGCGATATTCAGTCGCTGTCAGGGGAGCCGTCGTCCGGGCCATCCTCCTCGATGTGCCGATCCTTCTCCAGCATGAGCTTTGTCACTCGAACATCCTGCGGGATGGGGATGGGGTATTTGCCGTCGAAGCACGCCCGGCAGAAGTTCTCCTTGCCCATGCCGATGGCCTTGACGACTCCGTCCAGCGATAGATAGCCAAGCGAGGCCGCCCCGATGTGACGCCGAATATCCTCGACCGATTTTTTGGCCGCGATCAGCTCGTCCTGGTTCGCCATGTCGATCCCATAGTAGCAGGGATGCTTGACAGGCGGCGCAGTGATGCGCACATGCACCTCCTCGGCCCCGGCGTCGTAGAGCATTTTAACCAGCTTGCCTGTCGTCGTCCCTCGCACGATGGTGTCGTCCACCATGACTACCTTTTTGCCCGCCAGCGTTTCCTTGAGAGGAGTGTACTTCATACGAGCGCCCAGTTCGCGCATCCGTTGACTCGGCTGGATGAAGGTTCGCTGGATATAGCGGCTCTTGATTATGCCCTCCCCGAATGGAGTGCGCGAGGCCTCGGCAAAGCCGATTGCAGCAGGAACACCTGTATCCGGCACCGGGATGACGACATGGGCGTCCGGGCAGGGGAACTCCTTCGCAAGCTGCTGCCCCATTCTGCGGCGTGCCTGATGGAGTGAGTGATTGTAGAGCATCGAGTCGGGTCGGGCGAAATAGATGAATTCGAGGAGGCATGTGGCGTGGCGGATGGTGGGAATCACCTGGAACTCGCGCAGTCCGTCCCGGTCGACGACGATCACTTCGCCGGGCTCGACCTCGCGCAGATACTCCGCTCCGACCGGGACGAAGGCGCACGTCTCCGAGGCCATGACGTAGTGCTCTCCGTTGATGCGCCCCAGGCAGAGAGGACGGATGCCGTAGGGATCTCGCGCTCCCACGAGCTGATCCCCGGTCAGCACCACCAACGAGTAGGCGCCTTGAATGCGCTGCATCACCTGCTTCATGGTCTCTTCGATGCAGCCATGATGATATTTCGCGAGCAGCTGCGCTATCACTTCGCTGTCGTTGGTGGTCTCGAATTTGACCCCCTCCGCCTGAAGTTCGGCGCGAAGGGAGGCGGTGTTGACGAGGTTGCCGTTGTGTGCGACGGAGATGTCACCGACGCGGGAGAGGCAGCTGAGGGGCTGTGCATTGCAGAGTATGCTGGAGCCAGTGGTCGAATAGCGGGTGTGCCCGATGGCGCTGATGCCCTTGAGGTCGCGGATGGTGTCCTCATGGAAGACCTGCGTCACTAGGCCCATGCCTTTATGGATCTGCAGATTGCGCCCGTCCGAAACCGCGATACCAGCGCTCTCCTGGCCTCGATGCTGTAGCGCGAATAGTCCGAAGAATGTTGTGCGCGCTACCTCTTCGCCGGGAGCGAAGATTCCGAATACGCCGCACTCCTCCTTGGGATTATCCTGCTCCCACTCCGCATCGGCGGAGGCGAAATGCTGGGGGGGCAGGGAGAGATCGTCAAGCGCGATGAGGCGACCGCTGTTGCGGGGATGACGGACTTGCATAATACTCTGGCTCCTTCGCACAGGACGGCGACGGGACGGGGAGCGCGCCGCTGTAGGACGCCTCTTTGCTATTGCTCGGTGCGGCACATGCCGCAAACGGTCAGGTCGTGCGGCGGGAGCCGCGCACAGGTCGTCTTCCTGCGAAAGTGCCCGAATAGATGCAGTTAAATGGTCTGTGCCAACGAGGAGACCGTTGTGTTCATGCGGCGCGGGATAGCGTTTTGCGAGACCTCTGCCAGTTGAGTCACCGGGAGGTCGAGCAGGATGTCGGGGCCGAGGCCGATGCGCAAATTGTCGCCGCCGATAGTTCCTATCCAGGCCGTGCGAATGCCCAGCTTTGCTCCGCGCTCCTTCAGCTTCGTAAACTGCTTCTCGTTGCGGATGGTGACGATGACACGGCCCTGCGCCTCTCCGAATAGGAGTGTCGAGGGCGGCAGATCGCCTGGAAAGTCACCGCGGTTGAGCAGAACGAGAGCGCCAATGCCGCCTAGCATTGCGCTTTCCGCAAGGCTAATCGCAAGCCCACCGTCGGAGAGATCGTGGCAAGAAGCGAACAGTCCTTCGCCAATCCCTTCGAGCAGCAGCGAATGTAGCCTCTTCTCGCCCTCCAGATCGATGTGCGGCGGAACACCGGCCTCTACGCCGTGTATCAGGCTCAGGTATTCACTGCCTCCCAGCCCACCGGTCGGGTCGTCGTAGGCCGTGAGCAGGACGAGCGTGTCGCCCTCCCCGTCCTCCCGAAATCCGGCGGTGCAGCGTCGATTCACATCTTCCAGGATGCCAAGCATCCCGATTGTCGGCGTCGGATGGATGGGGCCGTGCTCGGGCGTCTCATTATAGAAAGATACATTGCCTGAGACTACGGGCGTCCCAAACGCCTCTGTCGCGCTGGCGATTCCCTCGACAGAGCGCCGGAACTGCCAGAACCCGTCTGGCTTCTCCGGATTGGCGAAGTTGAGGTTGTCCGTAACGGCTGCGGGCCTCGCTCCCACACAGACTACGTTTCGCGCAGCCTCCGCTACCGCAATTTGCCCGCCGACAAACGGATCCAGGTATCCGTATCTCCCATTGCCGTCTAGTTTGAGCGCGATTCCCTTCTTCGAACCGCGAATTCGCAGTATCGCCGCGTCCGAGCCGGGCACGGTGACGGTCTGCGTATGCACCATGCTGTCGTACTGTTCGGTGACCCAGGATTTGCTTGCGATGCTCGGCGAATCGAGAAGCGTCAGCATGACTTGCTGATAGGTAGTCTCCATCGTCGGGATGGATGCACGGGCCTCCTCGACTTCCTCCCCTTCGAGCACATTCGCATCGAAGGCCATTGTAGACTCCGTATCGAAAATCTCGTCATCCTGCTCGTCCTCAGGATCTTCCTCGAAATCATTGCGAGCTACAGTAGCGGGTACGCTCGGCTCCAGGAGCGCTGTGAGGTCA
>JANXLO010000321.1 GCA_025355115.1 Chthonomonadaceae bacterium | reverse complement strand
CCTGTGATACTCCTGCGCGCCTTCATAGGGCTATTTGTGCTGCTTGGGCTGTTAGGAACGGTGTACGGTTTGACAGCTGCCGTTCAGAGTCTTCAGCCGACTCTTCAGACCGCCCAACAGGCGACAGAGCTTAAAGAGGTCATTGCCGCACTGACGCATACGCTGGATGGCCTCGGCGCAGCCTTCAGGATCACTCTTGCCGGTCTGCTTCCGACGATTGTCTTCTCGTGCGGGTATGGGATATATGCCTGGCGGCTCGAAAGAAGGCTCAGCGACGTGCAGGTCTGGCTGGATACGGTTGCGCTACCCCGTTTTCGATTGAATGCCGTCGACGCAGACACCCAGATGGCGGCTCTATTAGCGGAGACGCGCGAATATCTTGAGAATTGGATAATCCAATTCACCGGCATCAGAGATCAGATGACGAAATGCGTGGGGTTTCTCTGGAACATGCAGTCGGCGACGGAGAAGCTCGGAGATACCGCAGATAGCCTTGGCGCCGCCTCAGAAAGCATAACTCTGCTTATGGACAAGAGTGTCGTCCTCGTCACTGCAAGTGACCGAATGGCTACACTCACAGGCACTATTGAGACTCTTTCAGCAAATCTGACCGCAAGCTCCATCGGTTTCGAGACGTCGTTGAAGGCAGTCGATGCAACTTTTGGCAACATCCGAACGGATAACCTTCGCGCTTACCAGCAGATGCTCGACCGCAACAATGAACTGGTCGCGAGCCTGAACCGAACCTTCGATGCGTGGAAAAAGGATCAAGGGCTAATCTCCAGCGATCTCAATATGGTGATGACCGGGCTTGAGGATGCGACCAAAGGATACTTCTCCGTACTTGCGCAGACGAAGACGGCACTGCTTGACGCCGCGGGAATGCAACGGCTCATAGATGATTCAGTGTCAGGAATGAAGCGTTGGCACAAGCTTGTGGAAGAGCTGAATAGGTCATATATGACGGTCCTCGATACGCAGACGCTTGCCGCGAGAAAAGGGCTCTGAGCTACCATGAAGCGTCGTGCCTCTCACTCTGTCCCTTCAAACCCCTTCGTGGTGCTGGCCGATGTCGCCATTATGACGGTCTTCATTCTCTTCCTGTTTCTGATGACCCAGAGTCTTCTGTTGACAGAGGCGGCGTTCAAGCTGAAGGCCGTCCATAAGATGCAGGACGAGCTTTCGATGGCTTATCGTCAGGAGTTGCCGCCGGGCGTTTGGGGCACCAAAGTTCATGCCCATGAGGAGCTCGGCCAACAGCAGTTCTACTTCTCGACCGATCTGCTGTTCAAGGTGGGCAAGGCAGAATTGTCAGCGGGACCGGGCGGGGCAGCTTCTCTCCTTCGTCCGTTCGCTAGAGTCGTCCGCAGCAGGCAAAGGGCTGACCGAATCACGCTCCAGGTGGTGGGTCACTCAGACAACTTGCCCTATGATCGCAACTGGGAACTGTCCGCTGAGCGGGCACTGAGCGTGGTGCGCTACCTGCAAGGGCAGAACATCCCGCCAGAGCGGATGGTGGCGAGCGGGCGCGGCGAGTACAGCCCCATTATCGACAACTTCGTCGGGCCGAATGGGGAGCCGCTTGGCAACCCCGCGAATCGACGGATAGAGATCATCGTCGGCTACGGCACAGAGACCAAAAAAGGACATTAGATGCCTGGCTTCCGGAAAAACCAGTGGCGAAGACTCCGCGCGAGGCTTATAGCTTTAATTGAGCTAGGTAAGCTGAAGCTCGGCATGCGCAAGCCGCCCACAAATGACCCTGCCAGTGCGAAGCTGAAAGAGCACATTGCTGCAAATGATAAGACCTGGAGCCTTCTCGAAGAACCCTTTATAACTCCGCAACCGGAGGGGCGCAAAACATTCAGGCTACCAAAAGTGGAAGCCCTTGCGAAGGAGGTAGAGGCACAGCGCGAACGGCTCCAAAAGGAGCCAAGAACTTCAACTCAAAGTATGGAGAGGCTCGTTAGAAAGGTGGAGGATGTCGCGGAGCGGGCGGATTGTACAGGAGGCTGGTTTGCACAGTTCGATGAAGCTCACGGAGGGACGAGCATCGAGAGTTGGCGCCATATAGTGCGTCTGCTGCCCTCGGATCTTGCCGCACGAATGGCTCGCGCCTGTTTACGTCTGGCTCAGTCCGCTCAGCGCGACGGCCTGGCGCTCGAGGTGCAGTGGGAGCTCTACTCACCGGCTCTCTCCCTCTTCCCGCTGCAGCTCGACGCCCTTCTGCATGCACAGAAACTGATTCACGATCTCCGTTTGAACACCCCTGAGTCCCGCCATATTCTCATTCTCGCCGATATTTATATGAAGAAGCTTTAAGGACAGCCCCAATGTGGTGTCGGTCTATACAGCTTTAATCTCCTTTCAAGCCTAGAGCGATAGCACGCCCGATAGGAATAGGTCTGCGCACATGCCATCAAATCAAGGCAGGGTTTAGGCACTCTTCAGGCTTTCGAGACTCCTATCTTTACGGTGGCGGATTCGCTGGGGGTCTTGAAGGTGATGTCCTGCGGAACGGAGGTGATGCCGAGGCTCAGGGGAATCTGGCTGGTGCCGGGCTTGCTGATCTTGCAAACGCCCTCGGAGGCGACCGTGACCTTGCTGAAGCCTGCATTGCGCAGGGAGGCGAGCGGCCCCTGCGGGGAGTTGGGGAATTTGGAGGAGGACAGCACTACCGCTCGCTGCTTCTGCTGGGCGC